>CAIRBY010001020.1 GCA_903876865.1 uncultured Acidobacteriia bacterium | reverse complement strand
TCGCCGATCACGACCACGCCGATGGTGGCGCCTTCCGCACCGGAGCCATCCTTGGAGAAGGTGACTTTCGTGGCCTTGCCCGCCGCGGTCTTGATGGCGGAGAGGATGGTGGTGCCGCCGGTGGTGACGTCGCCGGAACGGCCCTGCCAATCGATGGTCCAGCCGCCGCACTGATTGCCGATATCATCGGCGTTCTTGCCGGCCACGTGGATGCGGGCGGCGGTCTTGGAGAGCGGCAGCGCCTTGGCTTCGTTCTTCAACAGCACCAGCGATTCGCGCACGGCCTGGCGCGCCACGGCACGGTGCTCGGGCGAACCGAAGCTCTTCTGCAGCGAACGGTCCGCGAGTTGATTGCGCTTGGGGTCCATCAGGCCCATGGCGAACTTGACGCGAAGAATGCGCGTGACGGCATCATCGATGCGGGACATGGGCACCACGCCCTCGGCGACGAGTTGTTTGAGGTCCGTGATGAACTCGCGGAAGCGCGCCGGCACCATCACCATATCCATGCCGGCGTTGATTGTTATGCCGACGGCCTCCTTGTAGTTCTTGGCGAGCTGATCGGTGGCGTTGTAGTCGGAAATCAGAAATCCCTGGAAGCCCATCTCACCCTTGAGCAGCTCGGTGAGAAGGCGCTTGCTGGCCGAGACCTTCACGCCGTTCCAACTGCTGTAAGAGGGCATGATGGAGCCGACGCCGGCCTGAATCGCGGTGTAATAACCCTGCAGGTGGATGCGGCGGAGCGTGGCCTCGTCCACTTTCGTATCGCCCTGATCGAGTCCGGTGGGGGCGGAACCGAACGACGTGCCGCCATCGCCGACGAAGTGCTTGGCGCAGGCGAGGACGCCCAAGGGATCATCGAGCCCTTTGCCCTGGAAGCCGGCTACAGCCGGTCCGGCGAGTTCGCGCACGAGTTTGGGATCTTCGGAGAAGCCCTCATAGGTGCGGCCCCAGCGGATATCCTGCGGCACGGTGACACAGGGTCCGAAGGCCCACTGAATGCCGGTGGCGCGGATTTCTTCGGCGGTGATACGCTCCACCTGCCCGATGAGTTTGGGATTGCGGGTGCAGCCGAGACCGACGTGATGCGGGAAAATCACGGCGTTGAGAACATTGTTGTGGCCGTGCACGGCATCGATGCCGTAGAGGATCGGGATCTTGAGGCGCGTGTTGCGGGTGCGGGTCTGGAGGCGGTCGTAGAGATCGGTCCACGCCTGAAGGCTGTTGCCCTCCTTGGGGTCTGAACTGCCTCCGCTGAGGAGCGAGCCGAGATAGAGTTTCTCCACATCGGAGATGTCTTTGAGTTCGTTCTGTTCGGCCTGCGTCATCTGGCCGATTTTTTCGTCCAGGGTCATCTGCGCGAGCAGCGGCTTGACCTGGGCGTCGTAGGAAGAGAGCGGCTTGGGTTTGGTAGCGGCCCAGCCTAAACAGGCGAGCGCGATCGCGCCGACGAGGGCGCAACGGAGGATATAAGAGGTTTTCATCCTTTAATAGAATAGTCGGAATCGCGCCCGCCGGCGGCACGGGGCCCGCAGTGCCGTTCTACACCTCGGACTGCCACTTCAATTCGACGCCGGGGCTTTGGTTCCCGGCGGCAGGATCGGGCGGGGACGCTCCACCCGCAACTGCACGCCGCCCGCGCCATCGCGCTGCGTGCGGCTCACACGCAAGTCGCCGGTGGCGAGGTAGGTCAGGTGGACATAGTCGAAGGCCAGGCCCGCCGAGGCCATCAGTTGCATCCACTCGCCGTGGGCGGTTTCATCCGGGGCCTCAGTATAGCCGGCGTCCCACGTAATGTCCGAAGAGAGCCCGCCCACACCGCCGCTACCGGGTGCGGCCGCACCGGCGGCGCCAGCCTCTCCACCCGCGCCACCGCGCCCGGCGGTACCCTTCAGCGACATGTAAATACGGATGTCGTTCACCAGAGGCTGGAACATATTCCGGGGCTGCCAGCGCTGCCCGTAGCGTTCGTAGCGAGCGTTCATGCGCTGTTCGAGCGGCAGCAGACCGGGGACGGCGCGTTCGGCGGCCACGATGCGGTCTTGAATCGCAAACGCAATCTGCTTGCTGTAGGGGTGGGTATCGTCGCGCAAATAGCCGAGGCTGGTGAACCAACCGCGCGGTATCCACCACGCGCGTCCGGCGTTCGCACCCTGACGGCTCTGCACCCAACCCGAGTATTCACTGAAGGGTTGCACCCATTCATGCGAAGGGTAGCCGTGCGGATTGAGGAAGGCATCGGGCAGCCAGCCATCGATCAGCTGTTTGCGTGTGCGTGACTCAGGATAGATCGGGTCCGTCTCGGTTTGACCGGCGGAGACGTCCGCGCTGAGTGAGCCATGATAGCCGGGATGCAGCATGTTGTCCGGCGTGATCTTGGCGAGGTCCACAGAGAGTTGGGCGCCATCGGGATTGGTGATGGGGTGCAGCACCACGTTGACCTTTTTGAGCATCTCGCGCCGGGAGGGATCGGTGACAAGTTCCTCGCCGAGCCGCAGGATGTGGCTGGTGCTGGAGACTTCGTTGGCGTGCTGACGGCCCGAGTAGACAATCACGGCTTTGGTGGTGGATTCCTTGGCCGCGGAGCGCAGCGTGGCAGGTGAAGGCAGCATCACATCGGCGGCCCAGATATTCTCGCCGAGGTAACTGCGGCCCATCCAATAGACACTTACGCCGGGATAAGTGGCGAGGCGCGCGAGGACAGCGGCATTTTCCGCGGGAGCGATGGGCTCGTCCCACTGGACGATCTGCGCGGCGAGAGGCGGCGCATTGCGCAACGGAGCGATATCGGCAATCTGCGGACGCCGTGTGTCGGGCGCGGTGACTGACCACTCCGCCCATTCGCGCTGCGGCGGCACGGGCTCAGCGGCAGCGGCTGTGGCAGTTCCAGGCAACTGAGGCGGGAGTTCGAATTCGATGGCGAGCGCGCGCAGGTGCGGATAAGCGAGTTCATCCCGGTACAGGCCCGCCGCGTGGAGTTGCGTGAGCCAGTGCAATTGGCCGCGCGCGCGTTCCACGGCGAAGAGACTGCGATCCACCTGATCCTGCGCTTCGAACTTGAGCCACTCGTCGTAACGGTCTTCCAGAAAGTCGGCGGGCATGAGCCAGGTGAGGCGCTCGACTCCGGTGCCGCCGGATTTGACCCGCACCTGAATCAGGCGCGGTTGCATCTCTCCAGTGAGCGCGGGCAGTTGGCGTTCCTGCTTATGAGGCTGGCCCTGCGCATCTTTCCATGTCAACCGAACCAGCGGATTGGCCTCGAGCTTGCCGTAGAATTCGATGTGCACTCGGCCATCCTGGCCGTCTTCAGAGGGGTGCACGATGGGGATGACACGGCCGATGTAGCCGAGCGGGCGTCCGGTTTCCAGGTCGCCCATCATCGCCATGAAGTTGTCCGTGGAATAGAAGGTGTCTTCCTGGAGGGCTTCGAGCGACGAGATTCGCTCCTTGTCGAGATCGAGATTGTAATCGGGCTCGCTGAGGTGGATGTCGAGTTTCAGCGTGTCGAATGGCGGGGCGAATTCAGCGCGCAATTCGCCGTGCACCTGCGACATGACAAACTGCCACACCTTGGGCAGGGTCTGCGTCTGATAGTGCTCCCAGAACTCTTCGATATCGGTCTTGATGCGCTCATCGAGCAGAGCCTTGCCGCCGCTTTCGAGACGCACCCAACCGGTATCCACCTGCACCTGTTCATAGCGCGGCAGCACGCCGTTATAGGCCTGCATCACAGTGTGCACGGTAAATTCACGCGTGAGGAGTTCCGCACCGGCCGCATCGAGTGCGTGGACCTTGTAAGTGGGTCCGCCGGCGGGGACCTCGATCTGGTGGAGTGTGATGCGCTCGAGCGGCAGCTTGAGTTTGCGCGCGAGCATCTCATCCACGGGGTACAACTCCTGGACCCAGCGCGCTTCGGATTGCATGGCGCGCATGCCGGTGGGGTCCACATTGCGGGCGAACTCGATGCGGAGGCGATCGACGGGTTTGCCTGCAAGCGCCGGTGCAATCTCATCCATCAGCCAGCTGTAACCGGGCTTGTAGGAGCAGAGCACTTCCACTGTGAGACGCTTCGGATCTGCTCCGGCGCCGGTCAGGAGAGCGGCGAGTTGAGTTTGCAGTTTGGCACGCTGCGCGGGGCCCTCGCTCACGCGGGCAACCAGTTTCACTTCCTGCGAGCGGACGAGTTTGGCGGAGGCTCTTCGCACGGCATCGAGCAAGCGTTTGCCTTCCCACGGGATCACGATATCCTCGGTAAAGGTGGGCGCCGAGGCCTGGTATTCGTAGCCGGGGGCGCGGAAGTGCAGGTCGGGAAGAGTCGAACAGCAGCGCGTACCGGCGTGGAGGCTGGCGGCCTTAGCATCGACAGCGGGCCACTGTGCGTGAATGTATTCGGCAAGTTTGGGATCGGCGACATCGGCGTATACCTCGGCCTTGATGTCCTTCGCACCGGGGCCCACATGTTTCATCCACGAAGCCAGATGGTGGAGCGCCATGGCGGATTGGCCCACACTGGAGCGCAGGGAGAAGAAGCGGTGCAGATCGTAGCGGATCTCTTCGATGGATTGATGCGCCTTGCCCGGTTCCCAGAGGTTGGGCATATGGTCGGCCAGATAGGCAAGCGCAGCCGCGGAGCCGGCTTCATCGCCGCGGGTCAGAATAGCGGGGCGGCGGCCGAAGGCATCTTCGATGACGCGCAATTCGCCTTCGCCGGAAGCGAGTGGCGTCTCGGATTGAGCGGCGGCGGTATCCTGCGCGCGGAGTTTGCGCTCGGCTTCGCGGGCGAGCGGTCCCTCACCGGCGATCACGGCTTTGAGGCGCACGTCGGCAGGGGCGGCGGCGGCGATGGGTGTTGCAATTGGCAGGCTGATGCCGGTGGCCTCCATGCCCATGCGGGCGGCGAGATTCGCCATGGCGGTTCCGGCGGCGCCGGAGGGCACGTAGAGGTGCGAATCCAGCGCGGAAGGGACGGGCATGCGCGGCGTGCCGGTGAAGAGTCCGCGAGTGGTATAGAGTGTGGCCAGATCGAGGCGTGCGGGCGCGGCATCGGCGGCAGGGGCGGCGGCAGCGGGCGGAGCGGGCGTGGGAGCGACGGCCGTTTCAGGCTTCGCATTGGTTGCGGAAAGCCACGTTCCGACCACCACCAATTCGTGCACCGCGGCAAGTTTCGGCGATGCGAGCGCAGCGGTGAGCGCCTCCGTGGTGAGCGCGCCGCTGGTGCGCAGAAACGCCCGATGCACGCTGGCCTGGCCGCGGAGATAGGTGACGCCGGCAAGTTCCACGTTTACGCCCGGCGCGGCGGCGCGGACGGCATCGGCGATGGCAGAGAGTGCGTCGCCGGGCGCTTTCCACTGGTTCGGTGCGCGTGCTGCGTATGCCTGTGCGGCGGCGAGCAGGCCCTCATCATCGGCTCCGGTTAGGGCGATATTTCCGCCGGCGGAAAAGATGCCGCCCTCGGCACTCGCCAGGCGATTCCACAGGGGCGCGAGATCACTCGCGGTAGCGGCCGGGACCGCGGCTTTGCCGATCCAGATGCGCGGGCCATCGGCAGCGGCGGCGGAGGCGTTGATCACCAGCGGAGGTGTGAGCCCGGTGGATTCGTAGCCGAGGCGCGCAGCGAACTCCGCGGCGGCGGCGTTCTCGGCAGCGCTCGGCTGGGCCGGCACTACGACCTTTCCCGCGAGGAAATCGGCGATGCCATCGGCGTTGCTATCGGTGACCATCCAGCCCTGCGCAAACGCATTGGCCACGAGGTCCGCGGCGGGTGCAGGCGCGGGAGATTGAAAGGCTAGAGCGCAGACGAGGGCACCGGCGGCGACGGGCACAAGCAGGACGGAAAGACGCATGGGATTAGGGTATAACAAGTGGGACGCGCGAACGGATTGGAAATAGGCCACGAACTGCGAGGGCCGGTCCTACTGGCGCTAGTAAGCGATCAGGGCTTTTTGCGTTGCGACTTTGGCGGGGTCGAGGCCGGGGACTTTCAGCAGATCGTCCGCGCTTTTGAAGGGGCCGTTCTTTTCGCGATAGTCGATGACAGCGCGGGACTCGGCCACGGTGAAGCCGAGCACCACTTTGATTTCAGCGAGCGGCGCGGTGTTGATGAGCACGGGCGAGTTCTTCCCGAAATTCTTCGTCAGGTATGCCAACAGCGTATCGATCTCGGCAGGCGTGGCTTTGGCGCCGCGATCCACCATGTCGGCGATGGAGTCCGCCCATTGATCGGAGGTGAAGCGGGCGCGGCGGAAATTGCCGGAATCGTGGCAATCGATGCAGATATGCGCTGCCAGTTCTTTACCGGGACCATCGGGGAGGAGGCTCGCATCCTTGTCCTCGGCGGCGGTGCAGGCAAATGCGATCAGTACCAGAAGAGAGTATTTCATCGGGTCATTTCCATGTGTGAGATCAGGATCGCGATCTTCATTTCGCCACGCGGTTGATGGCGCAGCCGATCGATTTGTGCACGGGCACGGCCACCGGCTTGCCCGACAACACGGAATCCAAGGCGTTGCGGAGGTAAGACTGGGTGGCCTGGGGACGCTGTTTGCCGAAGTCTTCCACACGATTATCGACGGGGCCGAGATAGAGTAGGTTTCCCTGCGGCGAAAGCACGGCGACTTGCGGAGTGATAGTGGCGCCGGTGTGGCGGATGAGCAATTGAGCCGGATCGAGCAGCAGCGGGAAGGTGTAGTGATAGTCGTGGGCGTAGCGCGCCACTGCGGGTTCGGGCACTCCCGGATCGGCCTGCACGGCGAAGAAGGCTACGCCGCGGGCGGCATACGCATCGTGAATGCGGTTCATCTCCGGCACGTAACCGTTGGCTACCGGGCAATCGATGGTGACGAAATAGAGGACAACGGCCTTCTGCGTTGCCCATTCCATTTGGGAATGAGCGGCGCCTGCGGTATCGCGCAGATGGAACTGCGGCGGGGAAGCGACAAAGAAAAGGGCGATGATGAATTTATTCAGCATTACTGGTGACAGATCCCGGGTAGGACCATTTTCGCATTTTGCGGAGCCCCAGGGTGTTGCATCCGGGCTGGGGCGCTCCGCCATTCTCTGTACACTGGTAGGAACGAAACCAGCCATCATGACGCTTCGCCACGTGCTTCCCTTCCTCGCGCTCGCCTGCTGTGCGCAGACGCCCGCCGACCTGATGAATCAGCCTGCGGTGCGCGCCGCCATGGAAGCGGCCAAGCGGAACGAATCCGCCACGATCGACCTGCAGGCACGCCTCTGCGAGATCCCAGCCCCGCCCTATCACGAGGAGGTTCGCGGCAAGGAACTGGCGAAACTCTTTCAGGAATTAGGGCTGCGCGATGTGCGGACTGACGAGGCGGGAAACGTGATTGGCGTGCGTCCGGGCAAGGCGGCGCACCCGAACCTGGTATTCAGCGCGCACCTGGACACGGTCTTCCCCGAAGGCACGAACGTAAAGGTCACGCGCGAAGGCGAGATCCTCAAGGGACCGGGCATCGGCGACGATTGCCGCGGCCTCGCCGTGATGCTCGCCGTGATCCGCGCGCTCAACGAGGGCCAAGTCGAGACTCCGGGCACCATCACGTTCGTGGCCGATGTGGGCGAAGAGGGACTGGGCGATCTGCGCGGCATGAAGAGCCTCTTCTTCAGCAGCCTCAAGGGCCAGATCGACGCCTTCATTTCGGTGGATGGCACGGGCCTCGGCATCACCCACATCGGCGTGGGCAGCAATCGCTATAAGGTGACGTTCAAAGGCCCGGGCGGCCACAGCTACGGCGCGTTCGGCATCGCGAACCCGATTCAGGCCATGGGGCGCGCCATCGCAAAGATCGATGCGCTGGAAGTGCCCACCAAGCCCAAGACCACGTTCAACGTGGGGCGCGTGGGCGGCGGCACGTCCATCAACGCGATTCCGTTCGAAGCGTGGATGGAGGTGGACATGCGGTCGGCCGATCCGGGCGCGCTGAAGGATCTTGACAAGCGATTCAACGCCGCCATACGGGAG
>CAIRBY010001019.1 GCA_903876865.1 uncultured Acidobacteriia bacterium | reverse complement strand
GTAGTGCGCGGTCTTCTCCGCCGCCGATTTCAGACTGGCTTCGGCTGATTCACGCGCGCCCTCGGTGGCCTGGTACCGCTGCTTCAGCACTTTCTCCAAAGGCTTGAAGAAAACCATCTTCAAGTAGAAGTGCAGGCAGATCACCAGCAAAAAGGTCGGCACCGCTCGCAGCAGTATTCCGCCCAAGGCGTGCAACATGGCATCCATGATGATTGTTTTAAGAGAAACCCCGTCGATACTCTTTTAGCAGAACAGGGTAACATCCGGCGAAAAGACCCGTCAACCGCACGCGCCGGTGGTGTCTCCCCCAACTGTCCGATTACGGGATTGGGTTCGTTCCGTACCCTACTACTCTTACCGCGGAAACAGGCGGCGCCAGCGGACGGAACAGCAGCCGCCCGATCTTCCGTATTGTACCGCAACGGACGGACCGGGTTCGGTTAAGCGCTTGCAAACAAGAGATTACGGAGCGGTTACCGCACCTGCGGCGGGCGCGCTCATCTTCAGGATCGAGATCCCGCCCACACCCGAACGGAAGTGCAGTTGCCGCGCCGGACCGCCGGCAGTACCGGAAAATCGCTGTCCCAATAAAAACGGCGCGCGCCACGTACCACCGAAATCGGTGTACACCGTTCCCACGCCCACCCGCGCGTCGATATTGTAAACTCCCGACGGCGGCACCTGCGCCACGATATCGCCGGAGCGGACCTGCGCCTGCAAATCGCCCGCGACATCGTAAATGGTGACGTCGCCCATCCCGTGCTGAATTTCCAGCTTGGAACTGCGCGGCACCATGATGCGGTAGTCGAGATTCGTTTCGCACCTGGCCAGGAGGGAAGCGGGAAACCGGTGCTTGGGGAATACCGTGGAGAGCACCAACCGTCCGGCGGCGGACTGATCGGCCAGAAGCTTGATCGCTTCCAGCTCTTTCTTGGCCTGTTCGCGAACCGCGGGAGTGTCTTCCCGGTAGACCGTGCGGCTCACCTGAATTTGCACTTCGGGCCGGTCCCACCCCTCGACATTGAGTTCACCGTTGAAGCCGGTGATGCGGATCGTGCCGCCCGGCGCAAAATTTACAGTTTGCGTGGTGAGCACGGTGACGGCTTGTCTTGGCGCCGCGTGGAGGGCACAAGCGGCGCAGAACACAATCGCAGAAGCCTTTGCAAGCATGGCCCATGATCGCATAGGGGCAGATATAGCGGTATAGGGCCGCAAAAACCCATGGGAAACGTTTGGGGAAATTTCTTGCTAGGCCCTTGTCAAACTGATAGTATGGACCCCAACCATGGCCCGGCACTCGGGCCAATCAGGGATCGCCAAAAGGGGCACCACGTTCAATGAGAGATCTACGTCGGATCATCATCCTGCTCGCACTGACCATCGTTTGCGCGAGCGCAGCATTTTCCCAGGCGGTCAACGGCACCATCATCGGTACCGTGACCGACGGATCGGGCGCCGCCGTTGCCAATGCAAAGGTAACCGCGACCGAATCACAAACCAGGATTTCCTACACCAGACAGACCAACGAAGCCGGCACCTACGAATTCCCGAACCTGCCGCAGGGAATCTACGACGTTGCCGTGGAGATGGCCGGATTTAAGAAAGAGCTTCGAACCGGAACCGTACTCGAAGCCAATACCAGCCCGCGCGTGGATGCGAGACTGCAGCCCGGCGACCTGAACCAGACCATCGAGATTACGGCAAACGCCGCGGTGCTGCAGACAGAACGCGCCGATACCGGACGTTCCATCGATGCAGTAACCGTGGAAGAATTGCCGCTCGGCGTGAACCGCAACTTCCAGAGCCTGTTGGATCTGGTCCCCGGAACCTCGGTGGAGACGTTCCAGCACTCGCAATTCTTCAACGCCTCCAGTTCCACGCAGACCAATGTGAACGGGATGCCGCGCATGGGCAACAACTACCAGATCGAAGGCATCGACAACAACGAGCGCACCGGTCTGTTGCAGATTCTGATCACGCCGGCGGAAGCCATTCAGACGGTCAGCATCTCCACCACCAACCACGATCCCGAGTTGGGTCGCGGCACGGGCGCGGTGACCAACGTCATGATCAAGAGCGGCACCAACAAGTTCCATGGTTCGGCCAACGAGTTCCTGCAGAACAGCGCCTTCGACGCGCGCGCGTTCTTCAACCCCTCGGTGGGCCACCTGGCGTATAACTACTTCGGCGGCAATATCGGCGGTCCGATCAGGAAGAACAAACTCTTCTTCTTCACCAACTACCTGCGCACGATGGATCACGAAGCCAATACCAACCAGACCAACATTCCTTCGGTTCCGTTCACTCAGGGCGATCTGAGCGGCGATCCGGGCCATCAGGTGTACGATCCGCTCACCGGCACCACCGATGGATCGGGTCAGAACCGCACGCCTTTCGCTGGAAACATCATTCCGGCCAGCCGGATCAACCCGGTCTCCGCGGCGATCCTCAAGTTCCTGCCCGCGACCAACGAGAACTTCTCGCCGACCTCGCAGACCAACGATTACTTTGCGTTGCTGCCGGCGCGGAAGACCAACAACCAGACCGATTCCAAGATCGATTGGACGCTCTCCGACAAGGACCGCATTAGCGGCCGCTTCAGTTTCGCGCGCCCCGTGGTCTTTCAGGCTCCGATCTTCGGCGATGCCGGCGGTCCCGCGCAAGGCGCCTTTGCCGGCACTGGAACGCAGAAGACTTATAGCACCGGCATCAACTACAACCGCGTGGTGACGCCTACCCTGCTGACCGAAGTCCGCGTCGGCGTGGCGCATTATCACAATGAAGCCTTCCAGTCCGATTACGGCAAGAACGATTCCACCGCCATCGGCATCCCCGGGGTGAACCTGGGACCGTTTACCAGCGGCTTTGTGGGGATCAGCATCGGCGGTTATTCCAGTCCGCTGTTCGGCTACTCCGCCAGCCTGCCCTGGGATCGCGCCGAAGCCAACATCGATCTGGTCAACTCCTGGACGAAGATCGCCAAGAACCACCAGATCAAATGGGGCGTCGACGTTCGCCGCGTCCGTGACGATTTGTTACAGGATCAGACCTTCAGCCCGCGCGGCGTGATCACGTTTGGCACCAACCAGACGGCCAGGCAGACCTGCACGAACGTGCCGGCGGTGGGTCCGCCCTCGGGGTGCTCCGGCTCCTCGCAGGGTCTGGCCAACGATATGGCCAGCTTCCTGCTCGACGTTCCGAGCCAGGTGGCGCGTGACGTGAATACGTACTTCCCGGCGCTGCGCCAGACACAGGTGTTCGCGTATGTGGCGGACAACTGGCAGGTAACCTCGAAACTGACCCTGAACCTGGGCGTCCGTTGGGAATACTATCAGCCGCCGACGCCGCACTTCGCGGGCGGGTTCTCCAACTTCAATCCGAGCAACAACACGCTGGAGATCGCCGGTGTCGGCAACAACCCGATGAACCTCGGCCTGCAGTCGCGCTATAAGTACTTCGCTCCCCGCTTGGGAGTGGCGTACCGCCTGAATGAAAAGACGGTCGTGCGCAGCGGCTTCGGCATCAGCTATACGCCGTTCCCGGATAACACCTGGATGTACAACTTCCCGGTACGCGCCAACAACCAGTATGTGGCGCCGTCGGGTTCGGACAATTACGCTCCGGCGGTGTTGCCGGGCGGGAAGGCACCCACGTTCCAGAACGGCTTCCCGGCGCCGGATCCAGTGATTGTGCCCACCAACGGCATCATCACCAATCCGAACCCTTCCACCGCGCAGGTTTATGTTCCGACGGATTACAAGAACGGCTACATCGAAACCTGGAATCTCGCTCTGCAACGCCAGTTACCCTGGAACCTCAGCCTGGACGTTGCGTATGTGGGCGGCCATGGCGTCCGTGTCGCGGCGACTCCGAACCTGAATGCCGGCCAGACGATTGGCGCAGGCAGCGCAGGGCAGCCTTTCTTCTCCAAGTACGGCACCACGGCAGCCGTCACGCAGTACTTCCAGGGCTTCTCCACGACCTATAACTCCCTGCAGGTCAAGTTTGACCGGCGCTTCAAATCCGGCCTTCGCCTGACTACGGCGTTCACGTGGCAGAAGGCCATGGGTTTCCAGAACGGCGACGATGGCGGTCTGGACTTCTACGCGGGTCAGGGGACGCTGCGCAATTACGCTCGCGCGGATTACGACCGGACGCTGAACTTCATCCAGAGCTACATCTACGAGTTGCCGTTCGGCAAAGGCAAGTCGTTCGTGTCGCACGGAATCGCCAGCCAGATTATTGGTGGATGGCAGGTTTCGGGCATCCTCTCAATGCGCACGGGCACTCCGCTGACCTTCACCGGCAGCAACAGCCTGAACCTGGGCAGCGGTGGTACCGCAACCCTGGATCAAATTGCGCCCGTTAAAATCCTGGGCGGAATCAACACCGGCAACCCCTGGTTTGATACCACCAGCTTCGCCAAGTCGGCTACCAACGTTCAGGGCTGGACGGGACGCAACATCTGGAGCGGACCGAGTCTCTACTCGCTGAACGCGGGGCTTTCGCGCTGGATCGTGATCAAGGGCGAAGGCTCGCAGGTGCGCTTGCAGTTGCGCCTGGAGACTTTGAACACCACCAATACGGCGCAGTTCTCCAATCCGAATACGGGCTTCGGCTCCAACTTCGGCTTCATCACGGGCACCCTGAGTTCGGGTACCGGAGTAAACGGAACGGGCGGCGGACGCGTCGTGCAGTTGGGCGCGAAGATTACCTTCTAATCCGTAGGACCGGCCTCCCGGCCGGTCCAATTTGCAGGGCATTTCATCAGGCCTCCGGGTTTGTCGCTTTTCCGGTGTTGGCGGAAAAGAGACAGGCCAGGAGGCCTGTCCTACGTGGCATCATGGATGGACAAGGATGCCGGCAGCAGCGGAGACACAGCCACAGATCAATCCGTGGATCGTCGCAATCGCGGTGATGTTCGCCACCTTCATGGAGGTGCTGGATACCACCGTGGTCAACGTCTCCCTGCCGCATATCGCCGGGAGCCTTTCGGTGAGCACGGACGAAGCGGCGTGGGCGCTCACCTCTTACCTGGTAGCGAACGCGATCATCCTGCCGATGACGGGGTGGATCGCCAATTACTTCGGCCGCAAGCGCACCTTGACCGCGGCCGTATTTGGATTCACCGCGGCCAGTTTCATGTGCGGCCTCGCGACCTCGCTGCCCATGCTGATCTTCTTCCGCGTGGTGCAGGGGGCCACCGGTGGCGCACTGCAACCCTTGTCCCAGGCGGTCATGCTGGAGGCCTTCCCACCGAAGGACCGCGGCAAGGCGATGGCGTTCTGGGGCCTGGGCATCGTGGTGGCGCCCATGCTCGGCCCGGTGATTGGCGGCTATCTCACCGACAATTTCAGTTGGCGCTGGGTCTTCTACATCAACATCCCGGTGGGCCTTGCATCGGTCATCATGACCAAGCTCTTCATCTTCGACCCCTCGTACATCCGGCGTCAGAATAAGGGAATCGACTACTGGGGCATCGGTATGCTGGCCCTGGGAATCGGCACGTTGCAGGTGATCCTGGATAAGGGTCAGGAAGACGACTGGTTCGGCGCGAATTGGATCGTGGTCGCGACTGCCGTAGCGGTGTGTGCGCTGGCGCTCTTCATCGTGCACGAACTCTACACGAAGAACCCGGTGGTGCATCTGCGCGTCTTCAAGAACCGCACCTACGCGGCAGGCGTGTTCCTCATGACGATGGTTGG
>CAIRBY010001018.1 GCA_903876865.1 uncultured Acidobacteriia bacterium | reverse complement strand
CTGTTCAAGTGCGAAACCAAGGAAGCCGACAGGCCACAAACAACGATGGCCTGTCCCACAAGACTACTGGCTCAGCGTGTAATTGACGTCGATCTGCGTCTGCACTTCAACCGGTTCGCCGTTGAGCAGCGTGACCTGATACGTCCAGGTGCGCACGGCCTCAATTGCCGATTGGATCAGCAGCGGATGCCCGCTGATCACAGCGAGATTGATCACGTTGCCATCCTTGCCGATGATCGCGGAGAGTTGCACCACGCCTTGAATCCGCGCCGCCTTGGCATCCGGCGGGTAAGTCGGGCGGGTTTGCGACACCAACTTGGCCTGCTGCACGTTGCCGCCGATGGTGATGCGCTTGGCGCCGTTGGCAGGAGCGGGCGCTGTGGAAGCGCCGGGCATGGAGAGAATGATGCGTGCCTCGCCACTGGCAATCAGGCCGTAGCCAACGTTGATATGCTCATCGGCCTTCTGCGCCACCGCTCTTACCTGGTCGAGCGTGTCGTCGGCAACGGTGTCGCCTTCGTGAATGGGCAGGCGGGCGAGAAGATCGGCGCGCATGGCGTCGCTCATCCCGTTCAGCGAAATCTGCGCGAGGCGCTTGCCGGCAATTGCGGCCGGGCGGGGCGTGATCGTCACCTTGGTGGTGTTGCCCGTCGGCGCCATCTTTTCCGGCAGCTGGAACTGTATCTTCACCTGCCGGGTGGAGCCGGCGTCCATCGTGAAGTGCCACTGCAATACGGCCTGTTGAGCCGCGCGGCGCAGTTCGATGGGGCCGCTGAGCACGCGTGTATCTGCGGCGTTCCCCGTCGCGTCCAGCGTGACCTCGAGCGTCACGGTGCCCTGGATATTGGCGGCGCGCGCCGCATCGGGATAGGTCACCGAGGTGCGGTGCATCACCGCGCCGCCGGTATCGACGGTGACGCCCGGGCCATCGGGCACGGTTTGGGGAGCGGCGGAGAGTACGCACGCAAGGGCCAGAGCGGCGAGTCCTGCGGCGAGTTTCGTGGGCAAGTTTCGGTTCAGCATGAGATTCTCTTTCCTGATCTATTCTATTCGCTCAAAGTAAAATTCACATCGATCTGGGTTAATACCTCAACCGGTTCTCCGTTGAGGAGCGTGGTCTGGTAGACCCATTGGCGCACGGCATCGAGGGCCGCTTGGATCAGCAAGGGGTGGCCGCTGATCACGGCGAGGCTGATCACGCTCCCATCCTTGCCAATGACAGCTTGCAGGTGGACCACCCCCTGGATACGCGCCTGCTTGGCAAGCGGCGGATACGCCGGCTTAGGCTGCAAAACCAACTTGGCCTGCTGCACGTTGCCGCCGATCGTGATGCGCCGGGTGCCATCGGCGGGCGGGGGCACCGTGGACGCCGAGACGCCGCCGCCAACCCGGAACACGCCGCCCAACGCGTCGGAGGATGCGCCTGGAATAGCGAGACGGAGCGTTACCTCGGCCTCGCCGGTGGCGCTGAAACTGACGCTGATATGCTCGTCGAAAGCGCGCGCGGCCTTGAGCACCGCGGGAAGTGTGTCGTCCGTCAAGGTTTCGCCCTCGTGCACGGGCAGGCGGGACAGCAAGTCCGCGCGGAGCGAATCGCTCATGCCGGTGGCGACGATGCTCGTGAGGCGCCTGCCCGTCAGCGGTCCGGTCACTCGCGGCATATATTCCGCCCTCACAGAATCCGCGGCGGAAGCACCGCTCGCGACTGCCCCCGCACCGGCCTGCGCCTGCACACGGGGCTGAGTCACCACATAGGTTGGGACCTCCATCGTGGCCGGAGCCCGCGGTGCGGCGGCGGCAGGAGCGGACGCAGGTAGCTGGAACTGCATCTTGACCTGTCGCGTGGAACCCGCATCCGTTGCGTAATGCCATTGCAGCACGGCCTGCTGCGCGGCGCGGCGCAGTTCGAGGGGGCCGCCGAGCACGCGCGAATCGGCCACATTGCCGCTGCGATCGAGCGTGAGTTCGAGCGTCACCGTGCCCTGCGCGCCACTCGCGCGCGCCGCATCCGGGTAGAACACTGCGGTGCGGTGCAAGAGCGTGCCGCCCGCATCGACGGTCACACCGGGGCCATCGGCGACGGTCTGCGGCGCGGCGGCTAGCGGGAAGGTGGCGGTGGCGAGCCAGCAGGAGAGGGCCAGGATTCCCAGGCCCGCGGCCAGCGCGGAGACGGATTTCTGTTTGGACATATGGACCTCTTTCATGATGGAGACAACACGCTGTTTGAGATGGCGCTTGCGCAGGAAGAGCGGCGCGGGCGCGAGATCGAGTTGGGGATGCGCGCCTGCGATGGCAAGCAGCGCATCCAGATACTGGTCGCGGGATTGGGTCAGTTGCACCACTTCCCGGTCCACCACCTGCTCCCGCGTAAGCGCGATTTCGCCCAGCAGCCACCAGATCGCGGGATGGAACCAGAACACGCTACGCACCAGTTCCTCGCCGACGGTGAACAGCCAGTCGTGGCGGCGCACGTGGAGAATTTCGTGGCAGAGAATTGCCTCTTGCGCGGCCTCGTCCAGTTCGGTGAAATTCCCGGGCAGCAGCACCACAGGACACTGGAAGCCGAAAGTCACTGGGCTCGTAATGGCTTCGGAGACGAGTATCTCCGCTTCGGCGCTCCACGAAGTGCGCGGCGCCAGGGCTAAGGAGTGGCGGCGCAACCGGTAGAGCCGCACGAACCCGGCCACCAGCCAGAGCAGGCGGACGAGCAGGCCGCAGACCAGCAGCGCGAAGGCAATTTTCGTATACGGGATCGGCGCGGGACCGGGCGGCTGCAACGGCACGGAAGCCAGCGCCGGAGTCTCAATGGGCGTCGTCAGCGTGAGCACTTCCTGCCGCCACGGACGCACCGCCGGCAGCACCAGGCACGCAGCCAGCAGCACTTGCCAGTAGGCGAGCCGGAGCCCGGGAACGCGCAGGCGCACCAGCGCAGGCACAAGTGCGGCAATCGCTACCAGTAGCCCGATCTGCAGGGTATACGCCAGAAGGTTGGCGCCGAAAAGCGAGGCATTCATGACTTCCTCCGGATGCGGGCAATCTCTTCCAGTTCGGCGGGCGACAGGTCGTGCTCTTGCACGAGGTGAAGCAACAGCGGCTCGGCGGAACCATTAAACACGCGATCTACAAAGTCGCGCACCATGTCGCCGATCACCTGCCCCTTGGGCTGAGCCGGGCGATAAATATAGGCGCGGTCGGCAAGGCGCTTCTTTAAATACTTCTTCTGCTCCAGGATGTTCATCATGGTCATCACCGTGGTGTAAGCGACCTTGCGATGCTCAAGGAGACTCTCGTAGACATCGCGTACAGTGGTCTGGTCGCGTTCCCAGACAATCTTCATGATTTCCAGTTCCTGCTCGGTGAGAGTGGTGCTCCGGCGCCGCATACTAATTAATTAGTACGAAAATTCCGGAGAGTCAAGCGGAAACTGCGCCGACGCTCATTTTTTCACCGGCTGCCCGGCGGGGTCCGCCTTGGAGCAGTTGGCAAATCGCTGTTCCGCCTCGTCGGCGAGGGCCTCGGCGGCAGCGATGGCGGCGCCAAGCGGAGGCTCCTCCAGCCCGGCGAGGCGGCGCTGCAAGCCGGTCACGCGCTGCAGCGTCTCTTCCCAACTGGCATCGCCCTTCGGGAAGACCAGCACCTGGCGCGCCCGCTTCTGCATCTCGTATTCGTTCACCGCGGAGTGCGCGTTGTGGACCGCCACCGTGGCCACATCCCTGGCGGCACGCGCGCCTTCGCGATCGGCCTCGGCCTTCGCAGCGGCCTGCCTGAACTGCTCGAGCGCCTTGCGATATGGCTCCGTGACGCAAGCGCGGGAAGCCTGTTCCAGAGTGCGCGCAACGGCTGCGATCACCTCGGCGCTCGCACGCGCCTGCGCGATTGCCGCGGCGGCCTCCGGCAGGCGGAGGGCTGCATTCTGCTCCCGCGCATCGGCTGACTCGATCACGTCCAGCAGCGGATTGCCCGCCTCTCGCATGAACTCACCGCATGCGGCAGCGCGCGCCTGCGTCTCTAGCTTAGAGTAGCGGCCAGTGGCAAAGCCGGTGAAATCCGACGCATCCTGCATCGCGATTTCCTTGACGAGCGACACCACCTGTTGCCGGATACTCGCCGCGATCACGACCGGCTCGTTGCTTCCGAGAAACTCGAATTCTCTTCGCCCCGCGTCGTACTTCAGCGCACCGCTCAGGCTGGCCTGCAGCGCGTCACGGATCTGCGCGACGTGGGCGTTTTCGTGAGCTTCGAGGAACTGTTGGTAGAGCACGACTCGGAGGCCCGCGCACCCAGCCGGTTCACCGATCGTGCGGAACACGTAGCGATCCAGGTTGAGGTTCACCTGCAGCGGAATAACCACGGAAGCGGTACCGGCCACTGCATCGAGCGTCACCTGCGCATCGCCGCGCGCCGCCGTCCAACCGGTGTGCGCCGCGGCCCCCAAGTGCGCGGACTTCACCACGGGATCCGCCGTCACGGAAACCGGAACCGCGTGGAACTGCGAGCGGCCTTGCAGCGGAAACAGGAGCAGCAGGCTTGCGCAGCGGAGTGCGTGGCGCATGGGCGTGAGGATAGCATACCGTTGCCGGGGAAATTGCTCCGGGCGGCAGCACGAAAGATACCCCGCGCCATCCGTAGTGCAAGTTGAGAGAATAGGGGGCGAAATGTCACAGACACGCAGGCAGTTCGTCTTGCAGGCCGCGGCGGCCGGTATTGCGGTAAAGGCACAGGCGCAGTCTCTACTGCGCGACCGCTGGAGCGCGCAGTGGATCGCAGTTCCGGGCGCCCCGGCGACGGAGTCCGGCGTCTACCATTTCCGCAGGACCGTGGACTTGGATGCGCGCCCCGAACGCTTCGTGGTGCATGCCAGCGGCGACAACCGCTATCAACTCTTCGTCAACGGGCAGCGCGTGGCATGGGGCCCGGCGCGCGGCGACCTCTTCCACTGGCGCTATGAGACCGTGGACGTCTCCGGCTATCTGAAGCGCGGGCGCAACGTCTTCGCCGCCGTGGTGTGGAACTATGGCGAACTCGCGGCGGAAGCGCAGATCACGCTGCGCACGGGCTTCGTGCTGCAAGGCGACTCGGTGGCGGAACGCATCGTCGACACCGGCACGAAGTGGAAGTGCCTGCGCGATGAAGCCTACACGCCGCTCGAAGTGCAGTCCCGGGACGTTCGCGGCTATTTCGCGGCCGGGCCGTGCGACCGGATGGTCGCGGCCAAACACCCGTGGCAGTGGGCCGAACCGGATTTCGACGATAGCACTTGGCCCGCCGCCATCGCGGTAACTCCCGCGGCGGGGCGCGAGGCGAGCGACGTACATTCGCGGTGGATGCTGGTGCCGCGCACCATCCCGGCCATGGAAGAGCGCGCGGAGCGCCTGCAGAAACTCCGCGGCGCAACGGGCATCGCCGCACCCCTCACGTTCCCGGCGCGACCGGAGCGGATTCAGATCCCTCCCCGCACCACAGCGACCCTGCTGCTGGACCAGACCTGGCTGACCACCGCGTATCCGGAATTGACCGTGAACGGCGGCAAAGACGCGCTTGTGCGGCTGAGCTACGCCGAAGCTCTCTTTCAAGGCAGGGACAAGGGCCATCGCGACGATGTCGAAGGCAAAACGTTCGTCGGCTACCACGATGAATTCGTCGCCGATGGAGGCGCGCGCCGCACCTTCCGCCCGCTCTGGTGGCGCACCTACCGCTATCTGCAAATCAGCGTGGAAACGAGGGACGAGGCGCTGGAAATCGCCGACCTGCATGCCACGGCGGTGGGCTACCCCTTCGTGCGCAAGGCCGAATTCGACGCAGGCGAGCCGCAGCTGAATCGGATTCTGGACGTCGGCTGGCGCACAGCGCGGCTCTGCGCTCACGAGACCTACATGGATTGCCCCTACTACGAGCAGTTGCAGTACGTGGGCGATGCGCGCGTGCAATGCCTGGTCTCTCTCTTCCAGACCGGCGACGCGCGCCTCATGCGCAACGCCATCGAATTGATCAACGATTCGCGCCAGAGCGATGGCTGCACCATGAGCCGCTACCCCACGCGGTTGGAGCAATACATCCCGGGCTTCGCGCTCTGGTGGATCGGCATGGTGCACGATTACTGGTGGTATGTGAACGACCCGGCCACGGTGCGCCGCATGCTTCCCGGCGTGCGCGCCGTGCTGAGTTTCTTCGAGGCCTACCAGAAGGAAAATGGCTCGCTCGCTTCCCTGCCCTGGTGGCGCTATCTGGATTGGGTGCCGGGATGGCCCAGCGGGAACGCGCCGCAGGAGCCCGATGGCTCGGCTGCCGCCTTCGATCTGCTGTTGCTCATGGGGTACCGCTGGGCCGCGAACCTGGAAGATTCCCTCGGCCTCGGCGCTTTGGCGCAGACCTATCGCGGCCGCGAGACGCAGTTGCGCACCACGGCGCAGCAACTCTATTGGAGCGACGAGCGCAAGCTGTATGCGGATACGCCGCGCAAGGTCCAATTCTCGCAGCACACCAACATCCTGGCCGTACTGGCCGACGTGGTGACAGGCGAGGAGGCACGCGCGGTCGCGCTGCGGGCGCTCGACCAGCCTGGCCTCGCGCAGGCGGCGCTCTTCTTCAAGTACTACCAGCATGTGGCGTTGGCGAAAGTGGGCGAGGGAGACCGCTATCTGGATCAGTTGGGCGATTGGCGCGGCATGCTCGATATCGGCCTCACTACCTTCGCCGAGGTGGCGGACCGTCCGGGCGCGCCCGCGCGCTCCGATTGCCACGCCTGGAGCGCGAGCCCGAACATCGAGATGCTGCGTACGGTCCTGGGCGTGGATTCCGCGGCGCCGGGCTTCGCCAGGGTGCGGGTCCAGCCGCACCTCGGGAAATTGAAGTTCGCGCGCGGCAAGGTGCCGCATCCGAAGGGAGAGATCGCAGTGAGCATAGAAGCCCGCGAAGCGCGGATCGTGCTCCCCTCGGGGATAACCGGCGAATTCGTGTGGAGCGGCAAAACGCACGAACTGCAGCCCGGCGAGAATCGGGTGTCCTTGGCCTGACGATCACAATAGCCCTCTGAGCTGCTCGCAGCGCGAGGCACATCGCCCTGCGGTGGCTCCGTGGAAGGACAACGTCGCACTGTAGGGCAGGCGTTTCCGCCTGCCAAATCCTCGTGCGTGCCGGCTAAACGGGCTGAAAAGCTGGCAGACGAACCGTCTGCCCTACCTTCCGCGAACAGTACAGATGAAGCGGCTCGAGATCCGCTCGGCGGCCTATGCGCCCGGGCGTCTGGCCAATGGCGCGGGGCAGCAACCGGGCTGGCAGAACGGCATCTCCGGATGCGCCTGACGCTCCGCGATCAGTT
>CAIRBY010001017.1 GCA_903876865.1 uncultured Acidobacteriia bacterium | reverse complement strand
GACATCGTGTTCGAAGCGCCGCGCTTTGAAGGCGAGAAGCTGGTGAAGCCGGCATACTTCACGGTGTTCATGAACAACGTGCTGATGCACAATCACAAGGAAGTGATGGGCGCGATGGTATACCGCAAGGTCGCGACCTATACGGCGCATGGAGCCGAGGAGCCGCTGATGCTGCAGGATCATCACAACCCGGTACGCTTCCGCAATATCTGGATCCGCCGTCCGCGGCATTACGACGAAGCGGAAGCCAAGTAGGCGATTGCCGCTTCCGAGGCAGGACGCTTGCGCCGGCGACGTAGGAGGCAGGATGCATTCGAGACTGATCATCGTCGATCCCGGGCATTTCCACGCGACGCTGGTGCAGAAGGAAATGTACCCGTGGCTGGACCCGCGGGTGACCGTGTACGCTCCGCTGGGCAGGGAGTTGCTGGATTACCTGAACCGGATTGCGCGCTTCAATGTGCGGGCGGGGAATCCGACGCACTGGCAGTTGGATATCCATGCGAGCGCGGACCCGATGGCGGAGATGCTGCGGGGGCAGGCGGGGAACATGGTGGTGTTCGCGGGGCGGAACCGGGGCAAGATCGACCGGATCCTGGCGGCGCTGCGCGCGGGGTTGAATGTGCTCGCGGATAAGCCGTGGATCATCCGCGCGGCGGATCTGCCGAAGGTGGAAGAGGCGCTGGCGCTGGCGAAACAGAAGAAACTGGCGGCCTACGACATCATGACCGAGCGGTACGAGGTCACCAGCGAAGTGCAGCGCGAACTGGTGAACGATGCGGCGGTGTTCGGCACGCTGCAGAAGGGCACGGCGGGCGATCCGGCGGTGCGGGCGCGGAGCGTGCACCACCTGATGAAGGTCGTGGCAGGAGTGCCGCTGCGGAGGCCGGCGTGGTTCTTCGATATCGGGGAATACGGCGAAGGCCTGGCGGATGTGGGCACGCACGTGGTGGACCTGGTGCAATGGACGGCGTTCCCGGATACGGTGCTGGAGCCGAAGAAGGAGATTGCGCTGCAAGCGGCGCGGCGATGGCCGCTGCAGATGACGCTAGCGCAGTTCACGCAGGTCACGGGCGAGACGGAGTTCCCGCCGCAACTGGCGGCGCACGTGCACGCGGGGGTGCTGGATTACTACTGCAACAACACGGTGGCGTACACGCTGCGCGGGGTCCACGTGGAGTTGGAGATTGTGTGGAACTGGGAGGCGGCGGAGGGCGGCGACGTGTACGAGGCGAGCTTCCGCGGGTCGAGATCGCGGGTGGAAGTGCGGCAGGGCAGGGAAGAGCAGTTCGTGCCCGAGGTCTATGTGGCGTCGCCGAACCTGGGCGTGGCGGAGGCGCTGGAGCGGCGGGTGGCGGCGTTGCAGGCGCGCTGGCCCGGCCTCGCGGTGGTGCGGCGCGGGAGCGACTTGCAGGTGACGATCCCGGCGCAATTCCGGGTGGGGCACGAGCAGCATTTCGGGCAGGTGACGAACTGCTTCTTCGAATACGTGACGCATCCGGAGACGATGCCGGAGTGGGAAAACAGCTACATGGCGGCGAAGTATCTGGTGGCGACGAAGGGCACGGAAATGGGAGAGAAGCGATGAGGATGGGAGTGGCGGTGCTGCTGGCGGCGGGTGTATTCGCCGCGGCGGCGGGGGCGCAGCAGACGCGGCGCGAAATTGTGAATGCGGCGCCGGACGCGGCGGACGATGCCAAGGGGTTGAGCGCCAAGGTGCCGGATGTCTACGCGATCCCGACGGAGTTCGCGCGGGTGCTGGTGCTGCGCTTCAAGTTCGATACGGACCTGCTGGCGGGCCTTGAGAAGATGGTGCAGCAGGAGCACATTCAGAACGCGGTGATTCTGGCGGGGGCGGGCAGCGTGCGCGGGTATCAGGTGCATCAGGTGAGCAATCGGGACTTCCCGTCCAAGATTACGTTCGTGAAGGACCCTACGGCTCCGGCGGACCTGATCGGGATGAACGGGTACGTGCTGAACGGCAAGATTCACCCGCATGTGACGCTGGCGAATCCGGACCATGCGTTCGGCGGGCATCTGGAACCGGGGACGAAGGTGTTCACGTTTGCGATCGTGACCATCGGGGTGTTGAAGGACGGCGCGGATCTGAGCCGTCTCGACGATAAGAGCTACCGATGAGGGGTGCTATCGCAGTGGTGGGGTGTATGGGAGTATTGGGCATGCTGGCAGCGCAGGACGAGGTGTGGAAGTTCGAGAGTCTCACGAGCATCGGCGGACACGCGGTGCGGGCGGAGGGGCATCCGCGGGTGATTGAGACGGCGGCGGGCAAGGCGGTGGAGTTCGGGGGCGGCGAGGACGCGCTGTTCGTGGACGTGCATCCGCTGGCGGGCGCCACGGCGTTCACGTGGGAAGTGATTTTCCGTCCCGACGCGGGCGGGGCGGCGGAGCAGCGCTTCTTCCACCTGCAGGAGGCGGCCACGGAGAACCGGATGCTGTTCGAGCTTCGCGTGGTGGAGGGGAAGTGGTGCCTGGACAGCTTCGCGATTTCGGGGACGGAATCGAAGGCGCTGCTGAACTGGCAGAAGCTGCATTCGCTTTCGGCGTGGCATCATGCGGCGGCTGTGTACGACGGCAAGACGTACCGGAACTATGTGGACGGGGAGTTGGAGGGCGAGGCGGAGTTGCATCTGGCGCCGCAGGGGGCGGGGAGCACGTCGATCGGGACGCGGATCAATCGGAAGGATTATTTCAAGGGTGCGGTGCTGGTGGCGCGGATGACGCGGCGGGCGCTGGGGACGGGCGAGTTTTTGACGGTGCCGGCGGGGTTGCGGTAGGGGGAGAATGGCGTTACGCCCCTGGCGGGGCTGAACGGGGTGGCGGCCTCGTCCCCACGGCTTACGCCGTGGGCCGGGATTTTTCGCCCTTGCGGGCTGGGGGAAAAAGACTGATTCGCCTGACAGGCCACGAACAACGATGGCCTGTCCCACTCGGGGAGAACTATG
>CAIRBY010001016.1 GCA_903876865.1 uncultured Acidobacteriia bacterium | reverse complement strand
GCCTATACGTGGTTGGGATCAGCCTGCAATCCGGCGCCTCAAACGGACCCGCGTACATCGTTCTCAAGAATCTGGAGATCACGGGCGCGGCTGAGGGCGCCACGTACACCGCCGACGACGGCTCGAAGCAGGTGTATGGTGCGGGCGTGGCGGCGATTCGCATTCTGAACGCCAATCACGTGAGGATCCAGAACTGTTACATCCATGGGATTACCGGCAATGGAATCTTCGGGAAGCCGAATGGCTCTTATGCGGGAACCATGGCGGATATTGAACTGCTGAACAACCGGATTGGTGGGAACGGCAAGGCGGGAAGCTACCTCTACCACAACTCCTACGTGGAAGCGGACCAATCCCTCTACCAGGGGAACCTGTATGAGCCTCTCGTGACGGGCGCCGCCGGGAGCGATCTGAAGGACCGCTCGGCGGGCACAGTGGTGGCGTACAATCGATTCGCGGGCGCGGCGGCCCGATTTATCGACCTGGTAGAGCCGCAGGATGGAGGCCCGATCTTTGGCTCGCGATCGTACTACGGGTCGGATTTTGTGTTCGGCAACATATTTTTCGTGCAGTCGACGGATGCGAATGCGAGCGCCTTCGGCACGCCAATCCACTATGGTGGCGATCAAGGCTATACACAGTACTACAGAAACCAGACGCTCAGCTTTTACGACAACACCTTTGTCTTCATCGCGAACCAGAACGAATCGTGGAAGCATGCGATCTTTCAGCCGGAACTCGCCACGAATATCGTTGATGTACGCAATAACATTTTCCTGTTCCTGCCGAGGACGGCAGGTGGAGGCATCGCGGAATTCGATTGGAGCGGAAACAACAACGGCGCGCCAACCGGCAACTTCCAATTCGGCGCCAACTGGGTCAGCCCCGGGTGGCACATGTCCTTCACTGGGTACGGCGCCTTCGCCGGGACCTCCACCGCGTCGTCCAACCTGATCTCCCCCGCCAACAATCAGTCGCCCCTTTCCAATCCCATCGCCGGAGACTTTACGCTGCCTGCCGGTTCCGCGGCAATTGGGGTCGCTGGCCTGCTTTCAGCGTTGGTGACGAACAATCCTCAAGGCGGGAACTTCACTCCCACCCAGCAGTATCAGTTTGATCAGAAGACCATCCTTCGAGCGGAGCTAAAGGACTTGGGCGCACTCGGGCCAGTTGCTTCTCCTTGTGACCTGGGAACCGCCAGCGTACCGAACGCTGCCGGTTCCAAAGTCCGCGCGGTCGAACCCTGGGATCCAGTCCCTGCAAGACCGCCGGTGAAGACCGCCGCGCCCTGCGTAGTGCGGTGAACGAACAGGCTCCTTGCGGATCGTTATTGGTACGTAATCGTCAGCATCGGCCGCGTACTCACCGTGGCAGCCGTGTGCGACGCGATGTAGAGCATACCGCTTGCGAGCTTGGGCCCTGTCAGTATGATCCCGTTGTTCGAAGCCGGATTGTGAAGCCAGCCGTTCACCACCGTCGGATCCAGGTTGATCGTAACCGTCTGTACTCCAGACGAGTTGAGTTTGGGAATTGTGATTAAGACTCCAGCGAACCGATCGACGCCATCCGCCGAGGCGCCGGGCGCCGCCCACGTGTTGGTGGCCGTGCGGTTCGACCAATTCGCCGTGGTGGCCCACGGCTGATTGAGGTAGTAACCTGTCATCGGACCCTGCGTCACCCAGGACGTGACGGTGAGCGTCAGTTGCGCCGACACCACCGAATTGAGACCCGGAATCGTGAGGTTTGTAAATTCCAGGAGTGGGCGTATCTCAAAATCAGTATTCCTCAGCAACAGCGTGCCGTTGTC
>CAIRBY010001015.1 GCA_903876865.1 uncultured Acidobacteriia bacterium | reverse complement strand
CGCTCCAGAACGCATCGCCGCACAGTGCCCGGTTTTCGGACGCTGCGGCGGGTGCCACTATCAGCACGCTCCCTACGAGTATCAGCTCTCTGCCAAGAAGGCGATTTTAGTGGAGGCGCTGGCGCGCCTGGGCAAGATGGAGGCGCCGGCGGAGATCGCGGTGGTTTCGGCGGAACCGTTCGGGTACCGGAACCGCGTGCAGTTGCACGTGGACCAGAACAAGCTCGGGTATCGCGAGGCGCGGTCGCACAAGTTGTGCGCGGTGAGCGAGTGCCCGGTGGGATCGCCGAAGGTCAACGAGGCGATCGGGGCGCTGCACCGGATGACGAAGGACTGGCGGTGGCCGCGGTTCATCCGCTCGCTGGAAGTCTTCACGGACGAGAGTTCGGTGCAGATCAATGTGCTGGAGACGGAACGTCCGGTGGCGCGCCGCTTCTTTGAGTGGTGCGGGAAAGAGATTCCGGGAGTGGTGGAGGGCGCGCTGGATTATCGCGGAGAGTATCGCGTGAGCAGCAATTCCTTCTTCCAGGTGAACCGGCTGCTGATCGACCGGCTGGTGGCGACGGTGGTAGAGGGCGCGGCGGGCGATACGGCGCTCGACCTGTATGCGGGCGTGGGGCTGCTCTCGATTCCGCTGGCGCGCAAGTTCCGCGAAGTGACGGCGGTGGAATCCGGCGCGGGCGCGGTGCGCGATCTGCAATTCAATGCGGAGCGGGCGGGGCTGGGGAATGTACTGGCCACGTCGCAGACGGTGGAAGAGCATCTGGCGGGGCTGGAGACGGCTCCGGATTTCGTGGTGCTGGATCCGCCGCGGGCAGGGCTGGGCAAGGCGGTGGTGCAGCGGTTGAGTGAGTTGAAGCCGCGGCAGGTGACGATTGTGGCCTGCGACCCGGCGACTCTGGCGCGCGATCTGGCCGGGCTCGTCGCGGTGGGTTACAAGGTGGAGCAGATGACGCTGGTGGATCTGTTTCCGCAGACGTATCACTTAGAGACTGTGGTGCGGCTGGCGCTGGCTTAGGCGGCCGCTCCGGCCCGTCTGGCGATTTCCGGGGGAATTTTTAGTGAGATTTGTCGTCCGCGGCTCGGATTCAGGCCGCGGGCGACACCCGTGGGAAGCCCCGAACGGGCGGGACGTGAGTGAATGTTACCCCGCCTGTTATCAAACCTCTAGTACTGCCCAAGTGGCGTCGTTCAATTGAATCCAGTTAGACTTCCGGTCCCAAGAACAGTTCATGTTTCTGTAATTAGTAACGCCGGCGCCTGATTTTACGGCCGGACTGCCAGTTTCGAAGCAACTTCCTCCCCTAGTCCACCGTCTGGATGGCGATCTTCTTCTATGGGTACTGATTGCAGTTGGTTAGCAATCGCCCGTAACGATTTTCACTGTTGTCTGCAGGAAAAAGCCCTCGGTATAGTCTGGCTATCCGATGGCGAAAACCAATCAGATTTTGCGAGGTAGTAGTTGCTGGTTGCTGTGGCTGGTCTTGGCGATTGTGCCGCGAACCTACGGGGCGACCGGGGCAGGCACCCAGACCCTCACCGCGACCATTAATCCGATTGGCAGTATCAGCGTGCCGGGTTCGACCAACCTGACCACGAGTATGACGACGTTCCAGCCGTTCACGGGTGCTCTCGTGTTGAGTTATCGCGCGCGTACGACACCCGCCGGCGCGGGCACGATCACGATGACGGTGACGAGCGATTTCACGCCTGCCGGTGGCCCTTCGGCGGCATCGGGCGACCTCACCTATGTTTGTAGCGGCGCCACGCTGGGGACGGCTTGCAGCGGCACACAGAAGGCTTCGCCGACCACCCAGACTCCGGTGGTCGCGCTTCCGGCTTCGAGTTGTACGGGTGGGGGAGGCGCGTGCAGCACGCCGGATCCGAATTCCGTCAACCTGATTTTCAACCTGACCGACAGCCCGGCCTATGGCACGGGATCCTACTCGGCGAAAGTGACTTTTACCATTAGTTCGACCTAAACCCAAAAGGAGAATGCACCACGTATGAGACGATTCGCTTTGAAGGTAGCCTGGGGGCTGCTGACCCTGCCATTGCTGCTGGGGGCCCAGAATACCGGGACCACCACGCTATCGGTGGCAGTGGGGCCGGAAGCGGCCCTGACCGTAAACACGGCTACCACCACGCTGGCAACCGCCAGCACCACGTTTGGCACGCCGTTCACCGGCACGACCAACCTGACGTATTTCATCCGCACCACGAAGACAGGAGGCACCGGTTCGATCACTTTGAAAGTAACGAGTGATTTCGCCGGCACCGGCGGACCTTCCGTCACCACTCCGCCCAGCACGGGGGATGCGTTGACGTACACCTGCACGGTGAGCGCACCGGGCACGGCCTGCACGGGAGCGCAAACCGCGAGCACGGCGGCCGCAACCGCGTTTGGGACCTGGGGCGCCGCGGCCAATTCGGTCAAGGCCGGAAACAGTGCGTCCGTCGCATGGTCGCTGACCGATGATCCCGTGTACGCCACCGGCACTTATACGGCGACGACGACATTTACCATCAGCGCGCTTTAATTCCATGAATGCCTGGGTGTTCCAGTTCGTATTGCTGACATTGGGAGGGCCACGGACGGCGGTAGTGCCGCCGGTGGTCCGCCCAGGCATGGCAAAGATCGCCACGGTGCGCGCCAACGCCAATTTCTCATTGACGATTACACCCGCGACGATCAGTTTCACGGGCACCAATCCGACGTCTGCGCCCGTAGTGGCCGGTAGCGCGGCGGCATCGGTGACGTGGTCGAATTCGAATCCGAGCGCGGGAAATTGGAATCTCACGGTGCTGTCGAGTTCCCCGACCTTCACCAATTGCCCGAGCATCCCACTTTCCGCGGTCACGGTCTCCTGCACGTCGAGTGCGGTGACGCCGAACGGGTCGGCAACCTGCAGCGCGCCCTTCGCCCTTTCGACTTCGGCGCAGCAGGTAGTAGGGGGACACCAGTCGGCGGCTACCTCCAACTACGCCGTCAATCTGACATTCACTTTGGCCGATAGTTGGAAATACATTGCAGAAACGAATCCATCATGCTCTCTTTCACTTTCTTATCTCGCTACCGTTCCATAGTTCTGGCTGGCATCGCCGCGCTGTGTCTGGCGGATGCCGGTTCCGCGCAGGTCGGCCTGGGTCTGGCGCCGATGCGCGAAGAGATGACGCTGGCGCCGGGCACGACGCACTCCGGCCTGTTGACGCTCGCCAACGATGGCAGCGACAAGGTGCGCATTGTCACTGAGATGCTGGACTTCTATCTGGACCAGAGCGCCACGCCGCAGTTTGGCCCGAATTACAAACGCGAGGCGGAGTTCTCGTGCCGGCAGTGGCTGACTGCGAATCCGATGGAGTTGGAGTTGAACGGGAAGGCGCAGGTGGCGGTGCGCTATACCGTGCGCGTGCCGCAAAGCGCGACCGCGCGCAGTTACCACTGCGCGATCGGCTTCACGACGCAACCGACGGCCGCGGAGTCCCATGCCATCGGCATGCGCACCGCGGTGCAGATTGTGGCTTCCCTTTATGTGGTGGTCGGCAAGCCGGCGATCGAAGGCACGGTCAAGGACCTGAAACTGGAGTACATCTCCGATGCGGCAAATCAGGGATGGCGCGCGGTGGTGACCTTCAATAATCCAGGGCTGATGCACTTCCGTCCGCAGGGCGATCTGGAGTTGCTGGACGAAGCCGGAGCGGTGCTGGAATCGGCGCATTTCGTGCCGCTGCCGGTGTTGCCGCAGCGCGAACAGAGCTTCCTGTTCCCGCTGAAACTGGCCGCGGGTGGCGGCACGTACACGCTGCGAGCCCGGGTCGATCTGGGTGGTGACGAGATTCAGGAGGCAACCGCTCATGTGGTCGCCACGAAATCGATTCCGTAGGGCTCGCCACATCTGCGCCGGTGTTGTGGTTGCCGCGGTCGCGGTGTGGGGGCAGGCGCCCTCTTCAACTGGCGCGAGTCCTTCCAGCGCCGCGGGTGGAGAAGGCGAAGTCGCGCTGCAGGGATTCTATATGGGCGGCAATTCGCAGCCCTTCGTGAACACCACCGGCACGGCTTTCCGCTTCCAGCAATTCCTGCCCGGGGTGGGATTCTTTAGCGGCAACCTGGAGGGCTATGGCTCGCAGAACCGATTTCAGAGCGGGTTGAACTTCCTGGAGTTGCGGGACGCGCCGTGGATGGGCCACCATTGGACGCTCGACGCCGGCGATTTTGGGGTTGCGGGAACGCTGGTTGAACGTCCGTTCAACAACATCTTCACTCCCGAGATCGACGCGCGAGGCGTCAAGGTGCAGGCGGTTCACGGCGAGACCCAATACACCTTCTTTCTGGGCGAGGAGACGCTGACGGCGGGAACGAGGGTGTCCTACAGGATTCAGACGCCGCAGAAGGTAATGGGAGGGTCGGCTGTGCGCCGGGTGGCTTCGCACCTGCTGATCGGCGCGCGGGTGATGCAGTTCGCCACGAGCCAGCAGGCGATGCTCGAAAACCCGTATCTGTTTCCGCCGGGGCGGGCAGCGGGCTTGGTGCGGACATTGGCGGTGCAGGCGCTCTACACACCCACCACGCGGTTGAAGATCTATGCCGAGGCCGCAAAGCCCTTCGCGGCCGGGAGCGGCAAGGTGACTTCGATACTGGCGGGCGCCGCATGGGAGAGCAAGGTGTTTTCCTGGAAGGCCAACTACGCCTCGCAAGGCACGCTGTATTTTCCGCTGGCAGGGTACTTTTCCGGCGACCGGCAGGGTCCGTACGCGGAAGCCCGTTTCCATCCGTCGAAGCGAGTGGAGTTTTATGGCTCGGCGAGCCGTTACCGGAACAATCTGGAACACGATGAGAGCCTGCCCTCGCTGAACAGTTTGAGCGCATCGGGCGGAATGTCGGCGACGTTGTCAGGGAATCTCTCGGCATCGGCGAGCATCTCGTTGGTGCGGTTTACGGAAGCGGGCGGCGGGGTGGACGCGATCGCCTCCAACAACCGGCAGCTCAATCTGACGCTCGCGAGGACGGTGGGGCGGCACACCATTCACGTGGACGCGCGCGAAATCCGCATGGACATGACTACGTCGCTACAGCGCCAGCGTTCCTGGGAGGCGGGGGACACCTATCAGAGACGGCACTTCTCCGTGGGCGGCACGGTGCGGTACCAGCAGGCGGCGGGAGCTGCCAGCGTGGGTTCGCTTTTCTTCCGGGGCACGGCGCAAGTGAACGCCGGGCGGCTCTCGGCATACGGCAATTTTGAGTTGGGGAACGATCTGGCGAATCAGACGGTGTTCGCCACCGAGGCGTATCACACGTCTGTCGCGGGCGTTGGTTTGCGTCTGGGACGGAACTGGAACATGCAGGCGGAGGCGTTCCGCAATGGCCTGAATCTGACGATCAATCCGGAGAACATCTTCCTGCTGGAGAATGGAGGCGCGCTCGCCGGCATGAGCCCCACGGCGCAGATTCTCTCCGCCATGAGCCAGTGGAGCCTGTACTTCCGCCTGACGAAGCAGTTCCACTGGGGCGCCGGACTGCCCACGGAGAGAGGCGAGCGCCTCACCGCCAGTGCCGCTCCGCTGATGGGAGAAGTGCAGGGAATGGTGCTGGTGAAGGCGCTGGACTCGGCCGGCGGAGGGGCGGGAATCACGGTGAGCCTGGATGGGGGGCGCACGGAGGTGACGGGTCCGAACGGCGATTTCCGTTTCCACGACGTCCCGGAAGGCGCCCACATTGTGGCGCTCTCGCTAGCGGCATTGCCGGCCGATTATGACCCGGGAACGGTGGCCAACACCACGGTCACGGTGCGGCCGCGGCGGGCGATCCGCGCGGATCTGGAGGTGACGCCGCTGACTTCGATCTCCGGGCAGGTGAGTGGTCCGGCGGGCGCGGCGCTCGACGGCATCGTGATCCGGCTGGCGCCGGGCGGGCGCTATACCACCACCGCGGCAGACGGCTCCTTTACCTTCTACAATCTGCGCGAGGGCGATTTCGAACTCATCCTGGATCAGACCACCTTGCCGGAAAATGGCGAGCTGCGATCGCCCGCCTCTTTGTTCGCCAAGGTCCGCCTGGCAACTCCGGTGGCGCGTCTGGAATACCGCATAGAAATTCGTGCGGCCGCGCAAAAACCGATCCGAAAAGTACTGGATAAAAAATAACTCCTCCGATTTTTCCGCGGTACTTTTCGGCCGATTCAGTATTGTCCCCGGTGTGTTGAATTCTGTACCATCGTGGCCGATATGGTCGGTATGCGGAAGCGCGCGGCGGGCATCGCGGTCTGTTTGCTGCTGTTACCCGGCATGGAGGCACAGCGGAGTGGAAGCACGACTCTGGTGCTTCAGGTGTCGCCCGAAGCGCGGGTGGAACCGGCTGCCGCCAGCTTGCGGTTTGAGGTTTCCGCGGCAGGCAGCAGCGCACAGGCAGCCACAGTGACGGCGTGGGTTCGCGCCGCGGCGGGAGTGCCGATCCGGCTGCAGGCGCGACTGACTGGATTGACCGGTCCGGATGGGACCGTGGCGGGCAGTGCGTTGGCGTGGAGCGGCGCGGCAGGGCAAGCGACGGGCGGTGGACGCCAGGCCAACTGCATTGGCGGGAACTTCGCGAATGCGGGCGCGCAGGATCTGGTGCAAGGCTGGACGCAATCCGGAATGCTGCAATGTGCGGTGACGCTGCAATTGGTGCAGAGTGGAACGCTTGCGCCGGGATTGTACACGGGGACGGTTGAGTTCAGCGCGGCGGGGAATTGAGAGTGGGGCGGTAGGGCAAGGAGCGGATTCGCGGCTGCGTTACCCAGAGGAGATGTTTTCGAATTGCCAGGGGCGCACCAGGTCTTGCGGGCTGGCTTTAGCAGATCGAGGAAGAGGGACAGGCCGGGAGGCCACACTTGTCCGAATTAGGTTTTCGCCGAGCTTAATTTGGACAGCCGAATACTGGCGGCCTTCTGACGGCTCCCGGCCAATGTGCCCTCCAGAGCCCGTCCCCACGGCATTTCGCAGCCATTTTGGAGGAGGGAGAGG
>CAIRBY010001014.1 GCA_903876865.1 uncultured Acidobacteriia bacterium | reverse complement strand
TTGAAATTGCCGTAGTGCAGCAGCACCGGAATATCGAAGATGCGAGCCTGCGTATTCTCCGTCGCCTGTTTGTGCGAACGCTCGTCCGCCGAGGTCGTCGGATCGTTGGTGCCCCAGTAGATATCCTGCACCTTCGTATACTTCAGGCGTTGGAACATGGCGTCAATCGTCAGGATCACGTGGCTTCCCAGCGGCGCTTCGATCGAAGGACCGTAGCCCAACTTGGAGGACTGCGTGGTCGTGTTGTAGCTGAAATCGTAGACGACCTTGTTGACCGTGCTCGTGTTCAGAATCAGGTTATCGTCCATCAGGCTCAACGCTTTGAACGGCGTCGTGCGGACGCGTACTCCGAGCGACCACTTGCGGCGCGGGGCAACTGTCTTTTCCGTGACGTTGGGGAGCGGCGTCGGGGCCGGGGCCTGCGCGGTCGCCGGTGGCGCCGCGGGCGGTGTCTGCTGGCTGGACGCGCCAGCCTGCCCGTAGACACAGGGTACGGTCAGTTCGAGAACTCCCAACAGGAGCGCAGCGGCCCATCGTCCGCTGATCGTTCGTTTCATGCAATAAACCTCGGTGTGCGCAAGTGGCTAATGTTCTAGTCTAACCCGGAGCACCTAACATTGAGTGCGAAACCCCAAAAGCGCGTGTCAACCCCGGAGACCTCCACCTGGATGCGCACGGGATTCAGGCCCGGAGATTTTCCCTGGAACACGCGAAAAGAGGTAGACGCGGCTTGTCCAATCGGCGTTTCGGGGAACGTAGCCCCCTCGTTTTGGGGTAAAATCTAGGAAACGTGGATAAAAATCCATGCGTCGCATTACTTTGACCTTCACCTCTGGGTCAGAGGTAGGGCTCTGCCCGCAACCGGCGTTCGCAGCCCTTTTGGCGGCGGGCTCAGGGGCAGTCGGCAATTTCTAAAATTTAACTTTGAGGTCCGGTCGGCGCGCCCCTGCGGTAAACTCGCCCGCCTGCCGGTATCTGCAATTTGAGGCTATTCATGTCCTTGCGGTTCAACCGGTTGTCCCTGTTCTTGTTCTCGGCTGCGCTCCTGCTCGCTCAGCCCGAGACGGCCACTCTGCGCGGCGTCGTGACGGATCCCTCCGGCACGCCGCTCAAAAATATCGAGGTCATCCTCTTCGAAGATGGCAAGGATCTTTCGGTGCGCAAGGTCAACACCAATGGCGGCGGTGAATTCGAAGTCGCCTTTGTCCGCCCCGGCTCGTACATGATCAAGATCGACGCCAACAACTTCGAGACCTACGAAGCCGATGGCATTCTGGTCCAGGCCGGACAAGTCCGGCGCATCGAAGCCCACCTCAAGCCCGAATCCAAGGACGGCAAGACCCAGGTCCACGAGCAACCCCTCGCGCCCACCGCGCAGGGCGGCACCGTCTCCGGCGTGGTCAACTACAAGGAGCGCTGGCAGGATGCGCCCTTCGCCGATATCCACCCCACCGTTTTCCCCCTGCTCACCCAGGCCCCCGGCGTCCAGGGTACGGCCACCGGCGCCGTCATCGGCGGCATCTCCAACAAGAACCAGCAGACCTGGTCCATCGACGGCATGCCGCAGGATACTACCACGCAGACCGGCAACCCCCTCTTCTTTGAAACCGTGGAAGTGGCCATCGCCAACCCCGGCCTCGAATCCGCCAAGCCCGTCCACTTCAACATGATCGCCAAGCACGGCATCGAAGGCATCCACGGCGAGATCTACTACAAGCGCGGCTCCTCCACCTTCAATTCCCCCGCCTATTTCGATACCACCAAACCCAACTATAAGCAGAGCGAAGTAGCCGGCGTCCTGACCGGCGCCATGATCCCCCGCTGGACGTATTTCACCGGAGGCGCCATGTATCAGCGCACCCCGTACAGCGAAGCGCTCTACGCCGACGTGCCCACCGCGCAGATGTCGCTGCTCGATTTCACCCAGTTCCTCAACGCCTCTACCGCGCCCAACGGCAAAGCCGTCATCATCCGCGACCCGCGCAGCACCAGCAACGCGCCCTTCCCCAACAACACCATCCCCTCCAACCGCCTCAGCCCGGTGGCCTCGAATTTCCTTCACAACTACTATCAGACTCCGAACCTGGGCACGGCCAACACCTTCACCCAGAACTACACCTGGACCCACCCTTACGGCCCCGATACCTACATCGGCAACTGGCCCTTCGGCCGCATCGATCAGCGGCTCGCCAACAGCAACCAGCTCTACTTCCACTGGATGCAGAACCAGGCCGCTTCCATCACGGCAGGCAGCGTGGGCGAGCAGCTCAGCGGCACCCAGACTACGCGCTATCGCGGCTGGGCCGCCACGGATATGTGGGCGCTCACCAACCGCCTCAGCAACCAGTTCAGCGTGGGCCGCACCAGCATCGTCACCAAGACCGGTGAGGCCGAATCCAAATTTAACCCGCTGCAGGGCGAAAGCGTGGTCACGACCGTCGGCCTGCAGGGCGTGAACCCCAATGGCTACCAGGTCATGGGCTTCCCCACCGTCTCCATCACCGGCCTCACTTCGCTTGCGATGCCGTACGCCGGCGGCCACAACAGCAACACCGCGGGGACTGACGGCATCACCACCGTCTCCGACACGCTCAACTGGTCCAAGGGACGCCACACCATCAAGGCCGGCGCCCAGTATCAGAACTACACCTGGATCGATGGCATCGTTCCCCAGGATGTTTACGGCGCCTACACCTTCACCGGTGCCTTCACCGGCCTCGGCTTCGCCGATTTCGTGCTCGGCCTGCCCTCCACCAGCACCCGTGAATCCGGCCGCCCCGACCGCAAGATCCACCAGAGCCAGTACGGCCTCTTCGCCGGCGATACCTGGCGCGTCACCAGCCGCTTCACCCTCGATTTCGGCGTCCGCTGGGACTACTACACCACTCCGCTCTATGACGATGGCTACATGTCCAACTGGGATCCGGCCACCGGCCACGTGATCGTCGCCAACGGCACCCAGACCTCTGTCAGCACCTTCTACCCCAAGGGCGCGACCGTGGTGATCGGCAACCCCGTCCCCACGGCTTACCGCAAGAACTACCGCCCCCGCCTCGCCGCCGCTTACCGCATCACCGATAACCTGGTCCTGCGCGGCGGCTACGGCGGCTACACCGAGAACGAAGGCTACGGCATCGCCGGACGCCTGAGCAGCAACAACCCCTACTCGCTGGTCGAAACCTACACGAACACGATCACCAACGGAGTTGCCGCCATCAGTTTCCCCAAGCCCTACCCGGCCACGCCCTCCTCTTCCCTGCTCCCCGGCCAGAGCGTCACTGCGCTCCCCATGCAGACCAAGGAAGGCGTCATCGGCCAGTACAACGGCACCCTCGAAGCCAAACTCGCCGGCTTCGGACTGCGCGTCTCCTACATTGGCGCCCGCGGCGTGAATATGAACTACACGCTCGACACCAACAAACCCAAGGCCAGCACCATCGCCTTCACCACCGCGCGCCGCCCCAACCCGGTCTTCGCCAACACCTACGAGACCCGCACCGATGGCAAGTGGCACTACGATTCCGTGGTCGCCGCCGCCGAGCGCCACTTCGGGCAGATCAACTTCAACGCCAGCTTCACCTCCGGCAACAACACCTCCAACTACGCCAACACGGTGGACCCCTACAACGTCACCAGCGTCTGGACCCGTGACAACGCCGACCGCCGCCGCTACTTCACCGCCGGCGCCGATGCGCCCCTCCCCTTCGGCAAGGGCCAGAAACTCTTCTCCAGCCCCGGCCCCATCATCGGCCGCATCATCTCGGACTGGAAACTGATCGCCATCACCACCTTCGCCAGCGGCCAGTATTATTCGCCCGTCTTCACCGGGGCGGATCCCGCCAACGCCAGCCAGGGCTTCGTCACCCAGTTACCGGACTGCACCGGCGATCCCAACTCCGGCGCGCGCACCAAGGCCCTCTGGTTCAACCCCTCGGCCTTCTCCATCCCTTCGGCCACCGCCGGGCGCTACGGCACCTGCGCCATGAACTCGCTCGAGGGCTTCCCGATCCACATCGCCCACGCCTCGCTCTCGAAGACCATGCCCATCAGCGACATCTTCAAGATCATCTTCACCGCGCAGATCTCC
>CAIRBY010001013.1 GCA_903876865.1 uncultured Acidobacteriia bacterium | reverse complement strand
CTTGGCGCGCACATCGGCGATGACTTCTTCGCCGGTGCGTTTGCGGTCGCGCTTCAACTTCACGGAGATATCGCCGATGTTCGCCTCCGTCACCGCCGCCAGGCCCAATTGCAGGCCCGTGCGCCGCGACGTGCTTTCCACTTCCGGCACCTTGCGCAGAATCTCTTCCACGTGCGAGATCATGCGGTTCGTCTCCTTCAGCGAAGAGCCTGCCGGGGAGATGTAGTCGATGATGAAACCGCCTTCGTCCATCGCCGGCAACAGATCGCTGCCGGTGTGCGTGAAGCAGGCGTAACCGCCTCCAATCAGCGCCAGCGCGAACACCGCCAGCGCGAACGGATGCTCCAGCGTGAAGCGCAGGGTGCCGGCATAGAAGCGCATGAACCGGCCCGGCTCGCTCTTCTCCGGAGTCTGATGTTTGTGCCCGCCGCCGGATTTCAACAGATAGTGGCTCAACGTGGGAGTCCACGTCAACGCCAGCGCCAGCGAGGTCAGTAGCGCCATGCCCACCGTGATTGCCAGAGCGCGGAAGAACACGCCCGTCACACCCGTGATCGAAATCAAGGGCAGGAAGACCACAATCGGCGTGATCGTCGAACCGACCAACGGAACGCGGATCTCGTGGATCGCGCTGCGGATCGCCTCCGCCCGCGATTGCCCGCTATCGCGATGGAGCACGATGTTCTCCACTACCACGATCGCGTCGTCGATCACCAGCCCCACCGCCGCCGCCAGTCCGCCCAGCGTCATCAGGTTGAAGCTCTCGTTCATCAGCCGCAGCAGCCCGAAAGTTACGCCGATCGTGGCCGGAATCACCAGTCCCGCCACCAGGCTCGTGCCCCAGTCGCGCAGGAACAGCACCATGATCAGCGAAGCCAGAATCAGTCCCAGCAGAATCGCGTCGCGCACGCTCGTGATCGAATCGTTCACCAGTTCGGATTGATCGTAGAACGCGCGCAGGTCGATCCCCTTGGGCAGTTCCTTCTTAATCCGCTCGATCTCCGCGTGCATCGCATTCGCCACCACCACCGTATTGCTATCCGGCTGCCGGTAGATGTTCAACAGCACGCTCGGCTTGCCGTTCGCAGTGACCACCGTATACACCGGCATCACGCTCGGCGCCACCGTGGCCACATCCCCGATGCGCAGCGGCATGCCCGCCGGGGTGGTCTTGATCACGATGTTCGCGATCTCTTCCGGCGTGCGCGCCTGCCCGCTCACCAGGCTCAATACCAGTTGGTGATTGGTCTCGATCAGGCCGGGCGAATCGATCATGTTGCTGCGCGTCACCGCGTCCAGAATATTGGTGATCGTGGTTTGCGTCTGCACCAGTTTCGCCGGGTCGGGACGCACTTCAAATTCGGGCACCTTGCCGCCCTGCACCACAACCGAAGAGACGCCCGCCTGCCGGTTCATCCGCGGTTTCAAATCGTAGTTCGCAATCTCCCACAGCTTGTCCTGCGGAAACCGGTCGCTAGTCAAGCTGTAGCCCATCACGGGGAAGGCAGCGAAGGTCAACCGGTTGACCGTGATCTTCGCCGCGGGCGGCAGGCTCGATTGCACCCGCGCCATCGCCGCGTTCACCAGTTCCAGCGTCTGAAACATATCGCTCTTCCAGGAAAAGAAGAGATCGACTTCGGCCGACCCGCGGCTGGTGATGCTCCACAGATGGTCCAGTCCCGGGACCGTGTTGACCGATTCCTCGATCGGTTTGGTGATGGTGACCAGCATCTGGTCAATCGGCATCACGCCGTTATCGATGCCCACCACGATTCGCGGAAAATTCGTCTCCGGAAATACCGCGACCGGAATCGTATACGCAAGATAGATGCCAACCGCCACCAGCGTCAGGATGACGAAGATGATCGGCTTGCCGTGCTGCGCCGTCCAATGCGGCGCCTCTGGTTGGGAAACAGGTTGAGAAGAGAGGTCGCTCATTTGGATTTGGGCTTCGCCTCGTCTTTCTTCTTGTCTTTGGAGCCAGGCTCGGGCGGCGCGTTGTCGTCCGTATCCTCCTCCACTTCCTTCACCGTCGTATCGATGACCTTGACCTTGGCCTTATCGTCGAGTCCGACTCCGCCCACGATCACGACCTCTTCACCCGGCCGCACGCCGTTGAGGATCTGCACCTTCTTGCCCTCGCGCACGCCCAGTTGCACCGGGCGCCGGTGTGCGATGTTGTCCGAACTGATCACCAGGCACGCGTTCCCACCCTCTTCGCCGGGCAGAATGGCCGTCATCGGCACTACCGTCACCGCCTTAAGCACTTCGGTCAGAATCTGTACGTGCACGCTGGTGCCGGGTTTCAGTTTCTCGCCGGGATTCTCCGCCTGCACCCACACCTGCAGCGTCGTGCTGTTGGCGTCCGCCGCCGGAGAGACCACGATCACCTTGCCTTCGACAACCTCGGTGCTGCCCGCCTGCGTAATTGTCGCCACCTGTCCGATCTTCACCGTAGCCGCCTGATCCTGCGGCACGTTGGCGCGGGCCACGATCTTGGAGATGTCCATCACCGTCAATAACGGGTTGCCCGGTGTGGCCATTTCCCCGGCATACAGCGGCCGGTCCGCGATCACACCCGCGATCGGGCTGACGATTTGCGAATAGCTGCTCTGCGCCTCGGAGGATTGCAGATGATTGCGCGCGGCGTCTACCTGCGCCGTCGCGGTCTTGATCTGTTCGCCCTTGCCCACCGCCTGCAACAACCGCAGATGCTCCTGCGCCGAGCGGAGTGCGCTGTGCGACTGCGCGTAGCTCACCTGTGCGTCGTCCACCAGCTTACGGGCAAGCGCGCCCTGCTTGAAGAGTTTCTCGCGATTGTCCACCAGGCGCTTGGCGGCGTCCTCGGTTTCCTTTGCCGCCTCTACATCGGTCTGCGCTTTGACTACGCTTTCCGGCACCTGTGCCGATGCGGTGGAGCGAAGGTTGGCCTCCGCCTGAGCCAACTGCGCCTGGCTTTCGCCCTGCGCCGCGGCTAAGTCGCGGCTTTCCAGCACGGCCAGCAACTGGCCCTGCTTGACGTGGTCGCCGCGCTGCACCATGAACTTCTGGACCGGCGCCGCGATCTTCGGCATCACGCTCGCCTGGTCGCGCGCGAACAACGTGCCATCGCCCGCCACAATGCGGCGGATCGTGTCCTGTGTGACAGCCGTGACCTGCACGGGTGCGGGGGCTTCAGCTTCTTTCTCTTCCTTCTTGGAGCAGGCGGAGAGGAGCAGCAGTGGGATAAGCAGCAGCGGTTTCTGGTTCATCGGCTAAAAGGCCCCCGTGAGAGTTTGCAGTGCGGCCAGCGAGAGACGGTAGCGGGCCAACCCGTCGTCGTAGGCGTTGCGTGCGCCGAGCAGCGTGCTCTGCGCATCCACCACTTCAAGTACGCTGACTTCGCCGGCCTCGTACCGCAGCAGCGTCAGTTTCAAGCTCTCGTCGGAGAGGTCGAGCGAGTGTTTCAATGAGGCCATCTGGCTGGATGCGACATTCGCTTCCAGGTAATAGGAGTTCAGGTTGCTCAGCAGTTGGCGCTGCGTAAACGTAAGGTCCGTCCGCGCCTGCTGCAAGCGCAGTTCGGCCTGCTTCACCTTGCTGTTCAGCGCGCCCCAATTCCACACCGGGACATTCAGGCTCGCCACCACGCTGCTGCCTACGTTGGTCTGTCCCGTGGGTGTGTTCCACGTGTACTGGTTGGAGTTGAGGCCGAAGAAGTAGTCCACGCTGAAGGTCGGCAGGCGGTCCGCGCGCGCGCTTTGCACGCCGTAAGTCTGTTGCGTGATGGTCGCCTGCGCCGCGCGCAGATCGGGATTGCTGTTGGTGGCCATGCGCGCCACTTCCGGGAATGCCGGCAGCGGCGTGAGCTTGTCCAGATCGTCCGTCACCGTGAAATCCTGCCGGAAATCCTGGAACAGGAAGACCGCGAAACCGATGCGGGCTTTGTCGTATGCCAGTTGCCCTTCCTGCACGTCGCGCTGCCGCTGGTCCAGCGTCAGTTGCGCCTTGACCACGTCGGAGTGGGCCGCTTCACCGCCCGCCTCCTGTTTGCGCGTGATCTCGACGAAGTCCTCGGATTCCTTCAGGCTGCGCTGCGCGTTGCGGTAGTGGCGCTGTGCGATCGCCGTGCCGTAGAAATTCTGGATCACCGTCGCCACCAGGCCGCGCGCGGCGATGTCCACTTTGGCGCGCGCGGCGGCTTCGGCCGCGATCGCGATCTGGTACTCGGCGCGCTTGGCCGGCGCGAAGACGTCGGCATGTACGTTGGCCTGATTGGTGTAGACGTGCTGTCCGTTGTTGGAGACGTAGACGCCCGTATCCGAGCCGTTGTTCTGCGTGAACGTATAGCCGTTGAGCCAGTTCACGCTGGGCAGCATCGCCGCCTTCGCCTGCACTTTGTCTTCGTGGGCGAGGCGCGCGGAAATATCCGCGGAGAGCAACTGCTGGCTGACCGCCTTGGCGCGTTCCAGCGCCTCCGGCAGGGTCAGGGTCAGCGGTGCGGGCGGTGACTGGGCAGCGGCGCCCCAGCACACTGCCAGTAGGAGGGCCAAAGTCGGCGGTTTGCGCAACATGTGGAACACCGATTCTAATACGATTGAGATGAACGCAGGATGAATCACCGTAGCACAGGCCTCCCGGCCTGTCCAAGGCTTGCCTAGGTCTTTGTCTTGCCGCACCGGGACAGGCCGGGAGGCCTGTCCTACCGGGGCAACGTCACTGTAAACGTGCTGCCCTGGCCGGGTGAACTCGCGCATGCCACCGCGCCCGCGTGCGATTCGGCAATCCACTTCACGATTGCCAGCCCCAGCCCGAAGCCGCCGTCTTGCCGCGAACGCGCCTCCCCGGCGCGGTAAAAGCGCTCGAAGACATGCTGCGCATCGGCGGCGCCAATGCCGACCCCTGTGTCTGCCACGCTCAATTGCACCGTCCCGCCGGAACTCTCCAGTACCGCCGCGATCTTTCCCCCGGACGGCGTATAGCGGATCGCGTTATCCAGCAGATTGATGATCAGCCGCCGCAGCAACTGCTCATCTCCCGTGAATTGCAGGTCCCCCCCGGCCCGGCATTCCAGGGTGAGGCGGCGCGCCGCAGCCAGTGTCTGCACCGAGCGGCAGCATTCGGCAAGCAGTTCGTTCAGGTAAAAATCCTGGGTCTGCAGCCGTACGTGCCCGGCGTCCGCCCGCGCCAGGTTGAGCAGATCGTCCACCAGCCTGGAAAGGCGGCGGGCCTCGTCGAGGATGGTGGTGAGGCTCTCCTTGTACTCGGCTTCGCTGCGCGGCTGCGAGAGCGCCACATCGGCCTCACCGCGAATCACCGAGATCGGCGTGCGCAACTCGTGCGACGCATCCGCTACGAAACGCCGCATGGTCTCGAAGGATTGATCCAGCCGCGAGAGCAGTTCGTTGAACGAGGTCACCAGCGTGGCCAGTTCCGCCGCCGCGTGATCGATCTGAATGCGCGTATCCAGATTGCTGCCCGTGATGCGCCGTGCCTGCTCCGCCATCCAGCCCAGCGGTCTCAAACTGCGCGTCGCCAGCAAGTAGCCGCCCGCCCCGGCCAGGAGGAGGAGCAGCGGCAGCGCGATCAGGATGGCGCGCCGCACCAGGGCCAGTTCGGCCCGCACCGGTTCCAGCGACGCGCGGATCTCCACCCGGAACGTGTGTCCCGGCACCTGTACCGTGCGCGCCGCCACCCGGTCGTCCGCGCCTGCCGCGGTGCGCGCCGTGGCTGCCAGCAGCGTGCTCCCTTCGCGGATCTCCACCCGGTCGCTGTGCAACTTCATGTCGCTCACCACTTCGTGCGCAGCCAGCAGCCGGTCGCCCTTCATCTCCTGATACTCGTCCTGCAACAGGCCCGCGGCGGTATCGGCTTCGGATGCCAGCGTCTCATCCACCCGCGCCGTCAGCGAGCGGGAGAGTTCGCTGTAGAGAAAGGCGCTGAAGAGCAGGAACAGCAGCGAGAAGAAGGCCAGATAGAGCGCCGTCAGGCGCGCGCGAAAGCTGCGCATCCCGAGCCTATTCATCCGCGCTCTCCGCCGGAGCTTCCGGATGAGCGCTGAGAATGTAGCCCTCTCCGCGGCGCGTGTGGATGAGGCGCGGCCGCCCGCCCGCATCCAGCTTGGCGCGGAGACGCTTGACGTAGACATCGATCACATTCGTGAAGGCGTCGAAATTTTCGTCCCACACATGCTGCGCGATCGCCTCGCGGCCTACCACCTGACCCTGGTGCAGCACCAGAAACTCCAGCAGCGCGTATTCCTTGGCCGTCAGGCTGATGCTCCGTCCGGCGCGCGTCACGGCGTGGCTCGCCGTGTTGATGGTCAGGTCGGCCACGGGCAGAATCTCGGGGCGGGGAACTCCGCTCCGCCGCAGCAGCGCCCGCAGCCGCGCCAGCAGTTCCTTGAAATCGAAGGGCTTCAGCAGATAATCGTCAGCGCCGGCATCGAGCCCCGCCACGCGGTCGTCAATCGAATCGCGCGCCGTCAGCATCAGGATCGGGCCGCGGAACGCGCTCGCGCGTAACTCCCGGCATACTGCGTGGCCATTCTTGAGCGGAAGCATCACGTCCAGAATCACCAGGTCGTAGTGGTTCACCGCAGCCTGGTAGAGGGCGTCTTCGCCATCGGTGGCCAGATCCACGGCGTATGCCTGTTCGCGCAGCCCTTTGGCGATGAATCCGGCAACCCGGGCCTCGTCCTCCACTAGCAGAATTCGCACGTCCTTTCATTTTCACTTGATCGGCATGAACTTACAATGAATATCGAGGTGACCGATGGCGTGCGATCCCGAAACGCTGCGGCAGGTACCCCTGTTCGCATTGCTGGATGACGATGAAATCGCGGTATTGGCCGGGCAGGTCGAGTTGCAGACGTTCGCGCCGCGGGAGCGCATCTATCGCGCCGGCGAACCCGGCGGGCGAGGCTACATCGTGGTCTCCGGCCGCATCCGCGTGAGCATGGTGGATGAAGACCAGCAGGAGGTCACCGTGGACCAGCCCGCGGTGGGTGAGTTCTTCGGCTTCGCCTCCATGCTGGATCAGACGCAGCATCAGACCAGCGCCACGGCGGACGATTCCTCGGTCTGTATCGAAGTGGACCGCCACGATATCATGGTCCTGCTCGAACGCAAGCCCCATGCCGGCATGGATATGCTCGCCGTGCTCGGCAAGCAGTTCCACGGCTCGCAACAGCTGGTGCGCGTGCGCTCGGCGCGCAACCCCAACGAAGTGATCGAAGAGCAGACCACCACGGGTGAAGAGGTGGCGGACGCGGTGGCGAAGTTCGGCGGATCCTGGACGTTCATCATCGCGTTCGGCGCCGTGCTGGTGGTCTACACGGCGATCAACGTAGTCCTCGGCCATCAGGCGTGGGACCCGTATCCGTTCATCCTGCTCAATCTGTTCCTCTCCATGCTGGCATCGGTGCAGGCGCCCGTGATCATGATGAGCCAGAACCGCCAGGACGCGAAAGACCGTCTGCGCGGCGAACTCGATTACGCCGTCAACCGGCGCGCGGAGGCGGAAATTCAAGGTCTGTCGCGCAAGCTGAATCTGCTGGGCGAGAAGCTCGAGGATGTGGAAGAGCTGATGAAGGAAATGAAAGGGAAGCAGTGAGCGGACAAGAAGTGCCGCGAGCTTGCGGCACGGGGCGTGGCTCCGCTGCGGGACCGCGCTCTGAAATCACCCGGCGGCAGTGGCTCGGTGCGAGCCTCGGAGCCGGCGTCGCAACGCTCGCCAAACCCGCCGGGGCGTGCGTGGCGACGGGCCTGGCCACGCCCCATAAATTCGGTTCCCTGGTGCTCTCCGCCTCCGGAACGGAAGGCGAGTTCGATCGCGTCAGCGTCGATTGCCCCTTCGTCTTCCATCGCGGAGATCTCTTCTTCATGACCTACGTCGCCTTCGATGGCGTCGGTTATCAGACCGGTCTGGCCGCGTCCAGGGACCTGCTGCACTGGGAGAAGTTGGGCTGCATCCTGCGCCGCGATCCGGCTTCGGCGGTCACGAAATACAACGTCGCTCTGAACTGGATCCTGCGCGAGAACAACCTGCATTCCGCCGGTGAATTGCGCAAGGTGGATGGGCTCTATCTCGGCGTCTACCATGCATACCCGAACGCGGGCTACGAACAGGGCGCCGCCGTAATTGGCCTGTGCCGCAGCCGCGACCTGCTCCAGTGGGATCTGGAGGCGCCCTGCCTGCGCGCTGAAGAGGGCTCGGAGTGGGAGCGCGGCGGCCTCTACAAGCCGTGCATCGTCAAAGAAGGATCCACCTATTACCTCTTCTACAACGCCAAGAATCAGGCGGCCCGAAGCTGGCACGAACAGACCGGCGTGGCGACCTCTACCGATCTGAAGACGTGGAAGCGCTTTGCAGGCAGTCCGATTCTGCGCAACGGCCCCGCGGGCGCGCCCGATTCGCGCTTCGCCAGCGACCCCTGCGTGTTGAAACACGGCAAGGTCTGGGCCCTCTATTATTTCGGTCTGGATGATCGCGGCGTGGCGCGCGACCTGGTCGCGTCCGGCGAAGATCTGCTCCACCCCGTGAAATGCAGCGAGGTCATGATCGATGTCGGCCCGCCCGGCTCCATCGATTCTGCCTACGCGCACAAGCCTTCGCTGGTCGCATACCAGGGAGACCTCTATCACTTCTACTGCGCCGTCTCCCGCCAGGACGGCAAGGAAGTGCGCGGCATCAGCGTGGCCCGTTCACGGGCCTTTTAATGCTCCAGCAGTTTCCCGGTTGCCGCTAAGAGCTCTTTGTACGCCGCTTCGTCGAACTTGCCGCAATAGTGCCAGCGCACCGCGCCGCTCTGGTCCAGCAGCACCAGATACGCGTCGTCCGCCGCTTTGTAGCCCAGATACTCTTTCCACGGACCGCCGTTGCCGTAGAGCGTGATCACGTTCTCGTGCAGATCCTTCGGCGTGCCCTTGCGCATGCCGCTATCGATAAACCACTTGCCCAACTGCGCCGCGCCGCTGATCACCGGGATCTCATAAAACGTCACCCGGCTCTCTTTTTCGAACTCCTTGTGGAAGCGGTTGCTGAAATCCTCCACCGCATAGCGAGACGCGTAGCTGAAGCCGAAGGCGAGCAGCGCCGCCTTGCCTTTGCAATCGGCCGGAAGCGTGGCTTCGCGGCCGGATAGGTACTTGGCCTTCAGTACGGGAAGGGGTTGTTGCATGCTGAGTGTCATTGCCACTGTGAGTGCGAGCGGAATCATGCGGACCTTTCGAATAAGTAGTGACTCACGATCCACTCCTGGCCCTGACGGCAGGCCCAGAGTTCGGCGCAGGCCATCAGGAAGACGCGCCAGCGCACCGTCCACAGAGTCGCCTGCTCCTCGCCATACGTTGCGGCGAAGAGTTTGCGCACCCGGTCGCGCGAGCCATCCAGCCGGGCCAGCCACGCCTCCGCGGTCTTCTGGTAGTGGGTGCCGTCGAGCACCCAGCGGTCGCGGATGTGGAAGTGATCCTGAAAGTGAAGCAGCAGATCGTCGGACGGCATCAGCCCTCCGGTGAAGAAGTGCTCAGCCATCCAATCCGAGGAGTCCTTCACGTCGAAGGGATAGGCGAATTCGCGGTGTGAGAAGACGTGGACGAACAGCGTCGCGCCCGGCAGCGTCCAGCGATGGATGTTCTCGAGCAGGCGGCCATAGTTGCGCATGTGCTCGAACATCTCGACGGATACCACCCGCTGGAAGCGCTCCGGGGTGTCAAACGTATTGATGTCGCAGGTGAGGATTTCCAGGTTGCCCAGATTGCGCCGGCTGGCTTCGGCCAGGATGAATTCCCGCTGTGTGCGTGAATTGGAAACTCCGGTGATGCGGCTGTGTGGAAAGCGCGCCGCTGCGTAAAGCGAAAAGGATCCCCAGCCGCAGCCCAGATCCAACACCCGTTCGCCATCCTGGATGCGGGCGCGCTGCGCGGTCAAGCCGAGTCCCGCCTGTTCCGCGGCCTCCAGCGTCTGGACCTCCGGCGGCCAGAAGGCGCAGGAGTATTTCAGCGCCGGGCCCAGGATGATCTGGAAAAACTCCGCCGGTACTTCGTAGTGCTGTTCGTTCGCCGCGCGCGTCTCAATCGCTATCGGGCTCGTCCGCAATTCCGAGACGAACCTGGCCAGCCGCGCCTTCTGCGCCTCTACCCCGCCCGCCGATTCTTCCCGCAGGCGCTGCCGGATCAGGCGGCGAATGCCGGCGCGGATCAGCGCATCCGGCATCCGGTCGGCTTCCAGTAGCGTGGTGTACCAGGCTGGCTTGATTGCGGCGGGTTTCATACGCTGCGCTTCGGGGGCCACGGGAAGAAGGCGCTCGTGGTCTGTTGATAGCGCTTGTACTCCTCGCCGCGGCTGCGCAGTGCCTGCGCTTCCGTGGCCGGAATGCCGGTCACTTTGAAGAGGAAGTAGAGAATCATGGCGGGCGAGAGCAGGCCGATGTAGCCGTAGGGAGAACTGAGCGCAAATAGTGCAAAGGCGACCCAGATCAGCCACTCGAAGAAGTAATTGGGGTGGCGCGAGTAGTTCCACAGCCCGGCGCGGCAGGTGCGTCCCCGGTTTGCGGCGTTGCGCTTAAAGGCGGCCAGTTGCGCATCCGCCACGGATTCGCCCAGCGTCGCCACTAGCCACAGGCCCGCAGCCGCATATTCCATGCCCGTCATGGCGCCTTCCGGATTGCGCGCGGCCAGATAAAATGGCGCCGAGAGCACCACGCAGAGCAGGGCTTGAAACTGGTAGAAGAAGAAAAATTTGAGCGGAATCCGCGTTACCCACTGCCGCCTCAGTTCCTGGTAGCGGCCCTCTTCGGGATGTCCCAGAATCCGGTCCGTCAGCAGGTGGAACGCCAGTCTTAGTCCCCAGATTAGCGCCATCGCGCCGATCGTGTATCTGCGCGCCGCCAGGCCTTCGCCCAGCACCGCGTAGAGAGCGCCGAGCAGTGCCAGTCCACCCGCCCAGCCCACATCCACAATCGCCGCGTTGCGCATCGGAAAGTGGATCAGCCAGAGCGCCAGCATCAGCCCGGAAACCGCCAATGCGCCCGTCAGAATCATGTGCGCTGCCCTTCGTGTTTCCACAGAAGCTTCAGCACCGGCACCAGCAGGAGGTAGAGCACGAGACCTGTCAGGCCTGCCACGCCCAACCATACCACCAGCGCATGCATGGTCGCTGTCCACAATGTCACAATTGCCTGCCAGAGATTGGCGCGGAAGAGTTCGAACAGACGCGTCACCGTCAGCGCCGGAACCGTGCGGTCCCCGAAGATCCACGCGCCGGCGCGCAGAAACGGAATGATCAGGATCAGTTGCAGCGGGTACGCCGCGCCGTTGACCAGTTGAATCGCCGGCAGGTTGAGCCGCAACGTCACCGCCGCCAGCGTGCACAGCAGCGTGGTGGAGCCGATCACCGGCGTCACCCCCAGCGAAAGTCCCAGCGCGATCGTCAATGCCACCTTCTCCGGCGTGATGCCCTGCCGCAACAGGTCGAGGAACGGCTGTAGAATGCGCTTGATCAAGCGCTTCTCCATAACACGCGTTCGGCGGACTCCTCCGGTCGCAGGCGGAACAACTGAATCAGCACGTATGCCGACATCGCGATGTTGCCCAGCGCCATAATCAGCACAAACCAGATGATGCGCGCCGCCCACGCGCGCTCCTTATAAACCACCCAGACATAGAAGGTGAGGAACCCGCAATACGCGTCATACAGCGTGGCCACAGCCCACGGGTTCGCCGCATACCCGTCCCAGGCGTCCCACAGGCTGACGGCCATGCTCGTGCGGATCGTCGCCACCGTCATCCACAGGAAGATCGCTGCAAAGAGAAGTTTGAGGATGCTCTTCAACGCTCGGTCCCCAGCAACCGCTGCAGGTGCGGTTCCATCGACGCGAAGTCCTCCAGGAACGTCATCCGGTCATAGGCCGGATTGTGTCCCTCCGGGCGCACGTAGCGGCCGCCGATCCACAACTCCGTGGCAGCTGGAATCTGCCCGCCGATGAACTGAATCGCCGCGTCCAGGTCCGGCACGTAGCCCGGCGCCACCACGCCCAGCACCAGCGCCTGGGGCTTGATCCGGTTCGTGATGGCGACGATCTCCGGCGTGGGCAGGTTCGGTCCCAGGTACACCGCATCCACACCCGCCGAAACCGCCAGCATCGCGCCGCAGAGAATGCCGAATTCGTGCAACTCCGAGGCGGGTGTCGCGAAGATGATCCGCACCTTCGGGTCGCGCGGATGGTAGAGCCGCACCAACCCGCCCAGCAGGTTGCGCAGCAGCGCGCTCACCATGTGCTCCTGCGCCACTGTCAGGCTGCCGCTGTACCACCGCTTGCCAATCAGGTCCAGCAGCGGATGCACCACGCGGTTGATCAGTTCGGGCACCGGAAGCAGAGATGCCAGTACGCCCAGTTCCGTATTGGCGTTGGCATAATCGTAGTTCTCAATCGCCGCCAGCACCGGACGCAACACCGTCTGGTCGCTCTCCGCGTCCATCGGCCGTTCCGTCGGAACCGCTTGTGCCGCCAGCAGGGTTTCGATCTGCAGATCGCTCAGTTTGGAAACCTGCCCGATCGAATGTCCAGCGTGGGTTGCCTGGTGCAGCAACGTCAGGCGGCGAACCTGTGCGGCGTCATACAGGCGCCCGCGCGCGGTCCGGTTCGGCACGACGGCCTTGTAACGGCGTTCCCAGGCGCGTAGGGCATCAATACTGATGCCCGTCAGCTTGGAGACGGCGCGAATGGGGTAGCCAACGGCAACGGTATCACTCACACTTCTACCATACGCCGATTTCCTGTCCGTGTCAATCATCTGTCGTGGACAGTACATTGACAAGTGGGGCGAATCCGGTCTATTGTAGACACAAGTGCAGGAACCGGGCATCCAAGCCAAGAGTATGCAGCCGCGACCGAACAAATATCATTACGGGTCTGTGATCCCCTTCGGATTGATCCATCTGGGGGCGTTGGGCGGATTGGTAGTTCCTTTCGCCGGTTGGTGGCTGGCCGCGAGCTATGCCGTGCGCATGTTCGGCATCACAGGCGGATACCACCGTTATTTCAGCCACCGCAGTTTCAAGCTGGGACGCGCGGCGCAGTTCGTGCTGGCGGTGATTGCGCAGAGTTCCGGGCAGAAGGGCGTGCTCTGGTGGGCAGCGCTGCACCGTGACCACCATCGCCATGCCGATGAGGCGGCGGATATCCACTCGCCCTGGCGCAGTGGCTTCTGGTGGTCCCACGCCGGTTGGGTCCTTTCCAACGAACACGATCACTACGACCCGCGCAAGATCGCCGATTTCTCGAAGTTCCCCGAACTGCGCTGGCTGGACCGTCACCATTGGGTTCCCACTACTCTGCTCGCCGCCGCGACCTTTGCATTCGGCGGCGCCACCGGACTAGTCTGGGGCTATCTGGTGCCGACCGTGCTGCTGTACCACTGCACCTTCGCGATCAACTCCATTGCGCACCTCTTCGGGACGCGGCGGTTTGATACCGGCGATGAGAGCCGCAACAACTGGTGGCTGGCGCTGGTGACCTTCGGCGAGGGCTGGCACAATAACCATCACCACTCCATGGCCAGTGCGCGCCAGGGTTACCGCTGGTGGGAGATCGATATTACCTACGGTGTTTTGAAACTGTTGAGTTGGATGAGGATTGCGCGCGACCTGCGGCCCTTCCGGGCATAGCCGGCGGCACAACAAAACAGAATGAAAATTGCAGTCATCGGCAGCGGAATTTCCGGCATGGCGGCGGGCTACTATCTGAGCCGCGGCCACGAGGTTACGCTGTTCGAAAAGGATACACGGGTGGGCGGGCATACGCACACCGTGCGCACGGGCGGCTCCGGCGCCTCTGGCGGAGGGGGCATCGCCGTGGACACCGGCTTCATCGTCCACAACGAGCGCACCTATCCCAATCTGGTCAAACTGCTCGCGGAACTCGGCGTGGCCACGCAGCCGAGTGACATGAGTTTCGCCGTGATGTCCCGGCGGACGGGTTTTGAATACTCCAGCCGCGGCCTCGCGGGCTTCTTCGCGCAGCGCGGAAATTTCCTCCGGCCCGCGCATTATGGATTGCTCAAAGAGATTCTGCGCTTCAATCGCGAGGCTCCCCGCTGGCTCGCCGCGCACGCCGACGATGACGCAACCATCGGCGATTTTCTCGATCAGGGCCGCTATGCCGCGTATTTCGTGGAGCGCTATCTCTTCCCCATGGCCAGCGCCGTCTGGTCCATGCCCTTCGATACCATGCGCGCCTTCCCGGCCATGACCCTGCTGCGTTTCTTCGATAACCACGGCATGCTCGGCATCGACACCCACCCGCAGTGGAAGACCATCCGGGGCGGCAGCAACGAGTACATCGCGCCCATCACCCGTCCCTATCGCGAACGGATTCGCACCGGCGTAGAGATCTCTGGTGTGCGCCGCGATGCTTCCGGCGTCACCGTGACCGTGCGGGGAGAGGCCGGGGAACGCTTCGATGAAGTCGTCTTCGCCTGCCATGGCGATCAGGTGCTGCCCATGCTCGAAGACGCCACCGATGCCGAGCGCGAAATCATGGGCCGTTTCCGCAACACCCTCAATGTAGTCACTCTGCATACCGATTCCTCCCTGCTGCCGCAGCGGCCGGCGGCCCGCGCGTCGTGGAACTACAACCTGGATCTGAACGGCCCCGGTACGGTGGCGGTGACCTATCACATGAACCGCCTGCAAGACCTCAAGGCCGATCGCGAATACTGCGTCACCCTCAACGGCGGCGCGGCCATTGATGAATCCAAGGTGCTTCGCCGCATCGAATACGAGCACCCGCTCTACAACCGGGATGCCATTCGCGCCCAGCAGCGGTGGGGCGAAATCAGCGGCCTCCACCACACGCATTATTGCGGCGCCTACTGGTTCTACGGCTTCCATGAAGATGGGTTGCTCTCCGCCCTGCGGGTGGCCCGCGGGCTGGGTGTGGCGTGCTGAGCCCCGGCCTCTATTTCGGTACCTTGCGCCACCGCCGCTATGCGCCGCGCAACCACCAGTTTACGTATGGCGTGTTCATGGCGCTGCTCGATATCGACCGCATCCCCGAACTCATGCGGGTCTCCCGGCTTACCAGTTACAACCGCTGGAACTGGGCGAGCTTCGAGGAGCGCGACCACTTCGGGGATCCCCTCCTGCCCCTCCGTGAACGCCTCCGGCGCGATGCCGCGGACCACGGCTTGGATCTGCCCGAAGGCCCCATCTATCTGCTCACCAACCTGCGCTATCTGGGCTACTGCTTCAACCCCATCTCGCTCTTCTACTGCCACGATGCCGCCGGCAAACTGCGTATGATTCTGGCGGAAGTCTGCAGCACCTTCGGCGAGCGCCACAATTACTGGGTCGAAGGCAGCGGGGAGGAAGTGCTGCGCCAGCGCATGGCCAAGCAGATGCACGTCTCGCCTTTCATGGATATGGCGATGGATTACGAGTTTGCGTTGACCCCGCCAGGCGAGCGTCTCACGGCGCACATGAACACGATCGAGAGTGGAGCCAAACTCTTCGACGCCACTCTGACGCTCGAGCGCGAGCCCTGGTCCACCCGCTCGCTGCACCGGGCGTTGTGGCGGCATCCGTGGATGACCTTGAAGGTCATCCTGGCAATTCACTGGGAGGCGCTCCGTTTGTGGAGCAAGGGCGTGCCGGTTTTTACCCATCCGGCGCGGCGGGAGCGAAAAGTATGAAGAAGCTGTTTTTGAAAATGCTGGCGGGCCTCCATGGCGGCGGCCTGGAACTGGTCTGTGATGGGCGGAGTCACTACTTCGGCGATCCCAACGCGGAGTTGCAGGCGTGCCTCGTGGTCCACCAGGCGCGCTTCTTCCGCCGCGCCCTGCTGGGTGGCGATATGGGCATGGGCGAGGCCTATATGGATGGCGACTGGTCCTCGCCGGACCTGGTCGCTCTCGTTCGCCTCGCGGTCCGCAACCTGGGACAACTGGAGAGCGGCAACGCGCTGCTTTCGCTCGCCACGCGCCTGGCCGATACCCTGCGCCACCGCCTGAGGCCCAACACCGTCTCCGGTAGCCGCAAGAACATTCGGGCCCACTACGACCTGAATAACGATTTCTTCCGCCTCTTTCTCGACCGCAGCATGATGTATTCCTGCGCCTGGTACGAATCTGCCTCGGATTCGCTCGAAACCGCGCAATTCCAAAAGCTGGACCGCATCTGCCGCAAGCTCCAACTCGGCCCCGAGGATCACGTGCTCGAAATCGGCACCGGTTGGGGCGCCTTCGCGCTGCATGCCTCCTACCACTACGGCTGCAAAGTCACCACCACTACCATCAGCCGCGAACAGCACGATCTGGCCCGCTCCCGATTTGCCACCGAACCCGGCGGCGAGCGCATCCAACTTCTGTTCGAGGACTACCGCAAGCTGCGCGGGCAGTACAGCAAACTCGTCAGCATCGAGATGTTCGAAGCCGTGGGCTTTGAGTTCTACGACGAATTCTTCGGCGCCTGCGACCGCCTGTTGCGGCCGGATGGAAGCATGTTGATTCAGACCATCACCATCAACGATCAGAAATTCCCCACCTACCGGAAGCGCGCGGATTGGATCCAGAAGTACATCTTCCCCGGTTCGGAACTGGCCTCCATGAGCGGCGTGCTCGCGTCTTTGGCGCGCGCCACCAAGCTTGGCCTCTTCCACGCCGAGGATATGGGGCAGCACTATGCGCGCACGCTCGCTGCCTGGCGGGAGCGTTTCCAGTCGCGGGAAGAGGCGGTGCTGGCGCTCGGCTTCGATCAGCGCTTTCTGCGCATGTGGGATTACTATCTGGCCTACTGCGGCGGCGCCTTTCTGGAGCGCCACATCAGCGATGTGCAACTGGTGCTCACCAAGGTGGGCACTCCGCGGCCGCTGATGGGTGAGCCCTGGGGTGAGTCTAGCGGTGAGTCCCGCGCTGAGTCCCGCGGTGAACTCAGAGCCGAGCCGGCCGTGCCCGAGTACCGGGAGGCCTGAGTCATGGCGGTTTATTCGTTGCGGCGGGAACAGTTTGTGGCGCGGCCTATCGCGGAAGTCTTCGAGTTCTTCTCCGACGCGCGCAATCTGGAAGCCATTACGCCGCGCTGGTTGAGCTTCCGGATCCTCACCCCCGGCCCCATCGGGATTCACACCGGGACACTGCTCGACTACCGCCTCAGCTGGCACGGCCTGCCTATCCGCTGGCGCACCGAAATCAAAGACTGGAACCCGCCCTTCGGCTTCACCGACGTGCAATTGAAAGGGCCGTACACGCTCTGGCGCCATACCCACACGTTTACCCCGCGCGAGGGCGGCACGCTCATGGAAGACGTGGTCCGCTACGAACTGCCGCTCGGTCCGCTTGGCGATGTTGCCCATGCCATCAGCGTCCGCCGGGAACTGCAGCAGGTCTTCGATTACCGCGTGAAGGTGATCGGCGAGCTCTTCGCCCCGCCCTCTGGCGGCATTCGCCGGTAACCGGCGGGCGTTCGCCGATTTTCGCGGGAGTCTGCGCCGCCCCTGGCTTAGCCTGAGGTCATGCAGCCACATGATGATTTCAGGTTTCAATGGAACCGCAACAACGCCGGGATCGTTCCCGCCGTCGTCCTGATCGCGATCGGCGGCCTCTTCCTCCTCAACAACCTCAATATTCTGCACGTCGATAACTGGATGCAGTTCTGGCCGGTGCTCCTGATCGCCTTCGGCCTGGTGCGCCTGGTCGACTCGCAATACTCCGGCGGACGCGTGATGGGCGGCATCATGGTCGGCGTGGGTGGCCTGTTGCTGGCCGATACCCTGGGCTTCCTGCGTCTCAACTGGGACGATCTCTGGCCGCTCGCCCTGATCGGGGTAGGCATCCTCATGCTGTGGAATCGCCTCACCCCCGGTGGCGCCGCGTGGCAGGAATCCTGGTCCCGTCGCGGGACCTATGCTTCCTCCCAGGCGCGGTCCGCGCAGACCGGGGAAATGCCCGAGGGCGTGCTCAACGAATTCGCCATGTTCAGCGGCGTGGAGCGGAAAGTCACCACCCAGGATTTTCGCGGCGGACAGGTCACGGCCACCTTCGGTGGGGTGGAGATTGATCTGCGCCGCGCCTGGATGCAGGGAGATTCGGCATCGGTCGAAGTCAACACGACCTTTGGCGGCGCGGAGTTCAAAGTGCCCCCGAACTGGATTGTGATCGCCCAGGTGGTCGCGATTTTCGGCGGCGTGGAAAATAAAGCGGTGCAGCCTCCAGCCGATGCTCCCGGCGTGAAGCGCCTCTTCATCAAAGGCTCCGCGATCTTCGGCGGCGTCACCATCAAAAACTGAGGCGCGCATGCATCCGCTTTTGGCCTCGCGCTGGCGCACTCTCGCTTATCTGGCCGCCTGGCTCCCGGTCCTGGCTCTGCTCGCCGCCCTCACCGGTTCACAGGGTGGGGCGCAGGGCGGGGCCTCCTGGCGAGCCACCGCGGCCCTGCTGGCCCCGGCCTGTTTCGTGCTCGCGTTCACCTGCCTTTCTCCCTGGGCAATCTGCCGGACGCGTCCCTTGCGCCTGCGCGACCTCACCCTGCTCGCGGGCACGTGGGCCGTGGCCGCTGCCGCGGCGGGCGCCCTCTTCACCGCCTCGGCGTGGGCCGTGGCCCGGCTCGCCAAACACGCTCCCCAGCATTTGGATCTGCTCTTCGCCATCGGCGTGCTGTTGTATCTGGTCTCCGCGGGAGTGCACTACGCGGCGCTCGCCGGCGAGGCCTCCCGCGAGGCGCGCCTCGAAGCCACCGAGGCCCGCGGCCTGGCCCGCGAGGCGGAACTGCGGGCCCTGCGCATGCAGATCAACCCGCACTTCCTCTTCAATAGCCTGCACTCAATCGCCGCCTTGACAGCCGTGGACGCCGCGCGGGCCCGGGAGATGTGCATCCGCCTCGCGGATTTTCTCCGCAGCAGCCTCGCCGTGGGCGGCCGCGAAAATATTCCGCTCCGCGAGGAATTGGCCCTGGTCCGCAGCTATCTGGAAGTCGAGCAGGTGCGCTTCGGCGCGCGCCTTGTTTTCACACAGCAGATTCAGGATCTCTGCGAGGAGTGTGCCGTCCCCGTCCTGCTCCTCCAGCCGCTGGTCGAGAACGCGGTGAAGCACGGCGTCGCCGGTCTGACCGAAGGTGGCGCGATCCGCCTGAAGGTGGAGCGCAGCGGAGAGCGGGTGCGGGTGGAAATGGAAAATGCCTTCGATGCGGAGGCCGCGCCCGCCAATCGCCTCGGCATGGGGCTCGCGCAGGTTCGCCGGCGCCTGGAACTCCGCTATGCCGGCGACGCCAGTTTTCAGGCCGGCGCGTTCGATGGCGTCTACCGCGTGGAACTCTCGTTTCCCTGCGAGCCCGCGCCCCCGGTTTCGCCCATGGCCTCGAGCAGCCT
>CAIRBY010001012.1 GCA_903876865.1 uncultured Acidobacteriia bacterium | reverse complement strand
GGAGTGTGCGATCGCTTCCAAAGCTCCCCTGCCGTTCTCCGCTTCCAGTACCTCGTAGCCATAAGTCCGGAGCGTCTGCACCATGAGTTTCCGGACGTTCGCCTGGTCTTCCACCACCAGTATCGTCTCCGTGCCGTGCGGCGCGGTCCGCACCGTCGGAACCACCTCTGGAACCACCGCGTCGGACTCCACCAGCGGCAGGTACACGCGGAACGTGCTGCCCGCTCCCAGCGCACTTTCCACCCGGATCCACCCCCCCGCCCGCTTGATGATGCCGTAGACCGTCGAAAGTCCGAGGCCTGTGCCGATCCCGACTGACTTCGTGGTGAAGAAAGGTTCGAAAATATGCCGCAGCGTGGCTTCGTCCATGCCGGTCCCGCTGTCGGTTACGGAGAGCATCAGGTTCGCGCCGGGTTTTGCGTCCAGGTTTGTACCGCAATCTTCGGGACTCAACTCCACCTGCTCGGTTTCGACCACCACCCTGCCTCCCCCCTGCATTGCGTCTCTGGCGTTCACCAGGAGATTCATCACCACCTGGTGAATCTGTCCCGGGTCGGCCATCACCAGGCACGCCGGTGCCCCCAGGCGGGTTACCAGCTCTACCTCTTCCCCCAACAGGCGGCGCAGCATGACTTCGGCTTCGGCGATGACTCGGTCGGCGTTCAGGACCCGTGGCTTCACTTCCTGGCGGCGGCTGAAGGCCAGCAATTGGTGCGTCAGTTCGGACGCCCGCTCGCCTGCGTGCCGGATCTGTTCCAGGCTGCGCGCGAGCGGATCGGAGCCGGCCATGCACGCCAGGGCCAGGTCGGTATAACCATTGATGATCGTCAACAGGTTGTTGAAGTCGTGTGCCACGCCTCCCGCCAGGCGCCCGATACTCTCCATCTTCTGCGCCTGCTGCAGTTGGCTCCGTAACCGCGCCTGCTCCTCCTCGGCCAGTTTGGAATCGGTGATGTCCATGTTCACGCCCGTGACCCACGCAAATTCCCGCGCTCCATCGGGTATGACTCTTCCCCGCCAGCGCAGCCAGCGCAACGTGCCGTCGGGCCGGATGACCCGGAACTCGATCTCGCCTTCCTCCTGATGCGCCTGTAACTCCCGGAATTGCTTGCGCACGCGCGCATCGTCGTCCGGATGGAGGTGGTCGCGGCAGTAGTGCAGCAGATTGCCGTCGAAATCGGGCGGCGTGCCCCAGAATTCCGCCAGCGTCTGGGTCCAGATGCCTTTCCCCGTGCCCAGTTCCAGTTTGAACACGCCGATCCGTCCCGCCTGCAACGCCCGGTTCAGGCTGTGCTGGCTCTCCTGCACTTCGTGGTAGGCCAGCAGAAGTCCCAAAGCATCCGCCACCCGCCTGCCGATCTCCTGAAACAACCGCTCTTCCTCATCCGTCCACGCCCGGTCGAACGAGCACTGCTGAATTCCGAACAGATACGGCTGGTCAGGCCTCGGGTGAATCGCCATCGCCAGCTGGGATTTCACGCCGAACTCCTCCGCGAGATGGGGCGGCATCGGATTCGCGGATCCGCCCCCTAATCTCACCGGCTGGCCGTTGGTAAATTCCTGCCGCCACCCTTCCATGCGCTCGGAGTCCATCACTACCGCCCACCCCGTTTCAATTGCCCCGGGATACTCCGGACGCGTTCGCTCCATCTCGATCCGCCAGGCGGCTGTGCCCTTTCCGTAAGGACAGGCCAGCCACGCGCGGTCGCACCCGAAGATCCCCAGCATCGCCTCCAATACGCCGTTTCCCATCTCTACCGGATCGCCGCTGGCCTGAATCGCCCGGTTCACTTCGTCCAGCCGTTCGAAAGATTGCAGCAGCGCATGCCGGTCCCGCTCCTCCCGCTTGCGCTCCGTGATGTCGCGCACTAGCGCCAGGCAATAGGGCTCTCCGTCAAACTCGAAGTAGCTGGCGCGCAATTCGGCCGGGAAAAGACGGCCGTCCCTGGTCCGGAAGAGCCGCTCGGACTTCAACACCGGTTGTTGCTTGAACCCGTGCCATTCCACTCTCCAGGACTCCAGCGAGAGTGACGGGTCGATCTGCAGCGTGCTGATGCCCAGAAGTTCTTCGCGGGTATACCCCAGGAGCCGGCAGGCATCGTCGTTGACATACCGCAAGGCTCCGTTCTCGTCCACCAGAAGCGCCGCGTCCAGCACCCGGTTCAACGCGAAAGTCATGGTGGCGATCGTGCGGTCGCGCTGCTTTCGCTCCGTCACATCCGCAATCAACCCGTCGTACGCCACCATCCGGTGCTCCCCATCGAATCTTGGCACCGGGGTATTGCGCACCCACCGCACCGAGCCGTCGCGATGGGTGATGCGGTGCTCCAGCGGCTCCGCCGCTTCTCCAGCCAGAATCCGGGCGGCCTGCTGCAGCACCGCATCCCGGTCCTGCGGATGCACGATGCGATACCAGAGCAGAGAATCCCGCGCGAACTCCTCCGGGCTGTACCCGGTCACCGCCTCGCAACCCGGGCCGTGAGCCGTGGCCAGGGTATGCCCTCCATCCACCTGCACCGTGTAGACATAGTTCGTTACCGAACTAAGCAACTTCCGGTAACGGGCCTCGCTTTCGCTCAAAGCCGTCCGCGCCTGTTCCCGCTCCGTCGCATCCGCAGCGGAAAACAGGACACTCTCGACCTCCCCGCGGTCGTCCAGGATCGGTTGCACCACCCAATCCCAGTAGCTGACGGGCACCCCGGGCTGATCCGCGAAACGGTAGGAACTCCCGGATGTCTGCACCGCCTGCTTCGTCTGAAGTGCTTGATTAAAAAGGCTAAAGCCAACGGCGTCCTGGGCTTTGTCATCGGGAAACAATTGCCGGTACGTGCGCCCCGGGAACTCTTCCACACGCTTGCCGAAAATCCCAGCCCACGCCCGGTTCACCCGCACGAACCGGCCCTCAGGATCGAATAGGGCTAGCCCAACTTCCGCACTTGTCGGTGTAAATAGTTGTGCTTGCAACGCCGGCATGCGAAAGTCTTCACTACATTGCGGTGATTTTGAATGTAGAAGGCAGGTGCAGTCCCAAGCGCTGCAATAGGATCGCCTGGTGTTCG
>CAIRBY010001011.1 GCA_903876865.1 uncultured Acidobacteriia bacterium | reverse complement strand
TGGCGGATCACATTGCCGCTCAAGCTGGCGACATAAAGGCCGAAGATACCATCCAGCGCGATACCGACCCATGCTTGAACTGCGGGCGCGATTTAGGCTATTGCGGATTCCTCGAAATACTGCCTTGGGTGACGATCACATCCCAGCATCCCGCCCTTCCCCCCTCAGGCTCATCTTGCATGAGACAAGAGCCAACTGGCGTACGTGGAAGACTGAGCCCACCGAAGTGCGCCATCGCACTGCGGCGTTCTTGGTGCGACCGGGGAACCAGCTGGCGATTTAAGGTATTTCGACGCCGCGGCACCAGGCGTTCCCTGGGCCACGGCTCCGCACAAGAGCCCCAGTGTCATCAAAGTGTAATAACAGGATGCGAAACTCTGGTTGTACGGCGGAGTGGAAGTGAAAGCTGCGGAATCTGCTCCAGCGGAGCCGGGGTTACGGGCTGCTTGCACGCCGGTGGATGGGGTTAATCAGGGAGGTGCGATTTGGTACCCGGTGTGGCAGTCCTCGGAATCACGTTTGCCGTAATCGTCACCCACATGCTCACTCATGGTCGCCGCGGAAGGCGTTGGGGCCGTATTCCCGGCCAGGTTAAAGACTCGGCCCAACGCCACGCCGAGTCCCTGAATCAGCCTTTGGCACTGCACTGACGCTGCGTTCCCCGCGATGGCAGTCCACGCTGTTCAGCCACACTTGCGGTGAAGTGCAATACCAGCCCGGATGCCTCACGAACCCCGCGCGTTGGCGGAATGCCACGCCAGAACCTGAGCCCTCTTTGACGCCACCTTCATGAAACATCCTGCCGTGGATAGCGCACTGCTGAAACAACCGGCTGTCGCGCCATGTATGCGGACACGGCGGCATCTTAGCTGCTGTGCCGATAGGCTATCCAAAAGAGCGGCACGGCACGGAACTGTATGCCGGATTAGGCCTTTCTTTGTGGGTTTGTTGCTTCCGTAACCGAACTGTTATAAATTCGTAACCGAAGTGCTGCGGATTTGTAACACAAAGCTCGATCTACGAACTCACGCACGGCGACTGACCCTGGCGCTCGTCACGGTGGCCGGATTCGCCGCCACCAGTGTCCCGCCGGACACGTGTTCGGCTCCCACCGCAGCGCCGAAACTCCTCAGTCCTAGCCAGCGCTATTCCCTGAAATTGAATTCGCTCTTCACACCACAGGCGCCGGCAATGGGACTGTTCTTGAAGGTAAGGATAAATGGCGGACCGGTGCTTCGCATGCTGTTGGACAGCGGAGCGACGTTTCTCGTCCTGGATAAGCGTGCCGCTGCCGCGTCCGGCGTGGCAGCCGGTTCGCCCTTCGAACTGGTCAGCCTGGGCGCCTCCCCGAAACCGGTTCGCCGGGCCGCCTGCGGAACCGTCGAGATCGGCGACCTCGCACTCCGCGACTGCAACATCTTGACGCTGGACGAGAGACTGCTGGATGGAGTGGATGGCGTCATTCCCACGGCCCTCTTCGCCGGCTTCCTGTTGCACCTGAACTTTTCCGCAAAGACTCTGGAACTGGAACCGTATCCGGTGGAGCCGCCGGCACAAGACGGCAGCTACACCTCCGCCCGCGCCGATAATTGCCTGCTCTATCTCTCCGCGCAACTCAACGAATCGCCCCAGCCCGGCTATGTCCTGCTCGATACCGGCGCAACCTATAGCGCGGTATCCGAAGCAACAGTGCGCACCTGGAAAGAGTATCGTGGACTGGCGCGCGCGGTTCCCCTCCACGGAGGCTCGGGCGCGGTCAACGGAAAGTTGCTGCCCAGCGGCGTCCACTTCCGGTTGGGTTCGCAGGTGGTTTCGGCGGATCCGGTGGTGGTGGTCGATCTCTCGGACGTCAGCAGGCATCACCAGTTTGAGGTAGCGGGAATTCTGGGCTATCCGGCCCTGCGCCGTTCTCTCGTGACCATCAATTACCGCGATGCGCTCGTCCGCATCGAAGAGAAGTAGCCTGCGCCAACAATTCGCTCATCCGTAATCTGTCTGAAACCGTTTCACTGGCATGCTGTTGCCTGAATGCGGTTATTGCTGGTTCTATCCGTGGCTGCAGCTTTGCCGGCGCAGCAGTCCCCCGCGGAGAAACTGATCGAAGACGGCCACTGGAAGCGCGCGCGGAGTATCGTTGAGGCCGGCTACCGGCAGGCCCCCGGCGATGCTCTCTGGAACTTCCTGCTCTCGCAGCTCCGTGGCGCATTCGGAGACCGCTCCACACCGCTGATGCTGGCGGAGAAGGCCGTGGAGTTGGATGGGCGCACGGCCAAGTATCATCGCCAGATCGCCGAGGTGGTCGGCGTGACGGCGCAACGTGCGGGTGCCTTCCAGCAACTATTTCTGGCGCGCCGTTTCCGCAAGGAGATCGATCTCGCACTGGCCTGCGATCCCCGGGATCTACAAAGCTTGCGCGACCAACTGGAGTACGACCTGCTGGCGCCCGGAATCGTCGGCGGAGATCCGGCCAAGGCGGAGGAGGCCGCGGCGCAGATCGCCAGAATCGATCCGGTGGAAGGCTTGCTCGCACATGCGCGCATCGCCGAATTCCACAAAGATCCGCTGGCCCGCGAGAGCTTCCTGCGTCAGGCGGCGGAAGCGCCGGGGCCGCAATACAGAGCCCGTATCGCACTTGCCCGCTTTTACCTGGAAGGCAGCCGAACAAACCTGAGCGCTGCGGCCGTGCAGGCGGAAGCCGCGCGGGCCCTCGCTCCGGGCCGCGTGGACGCTTATGCGGTGCTGGCTGCGATCCACGCGGATCGCGGTGAGTGGGGCAGACTCGATGCGCTGCTGGCCTCCGTGCAGCGCGAGGTGCCGGACGACGCCGTGGCGCACTACCGCGCCGCCGAGCGTCTGCTCAACGCCGGACGCGATCCGAGTCGCGCCGAGCAGTACCTGCTCGTCTACCTCGGGGAGGAATCGGAAGGCAATCAGCCCACCGCTTCAGAGGCGCGCTGGAAACTCGCGCAGGCGCTGGAGGCGCAGGGCCGGATCGACGCCGCAATCGAAGCGTTACAGGAATCCCTGCGGCTCGATCCCGAATCCAAGGCCGCCCAGGATCTGAAGCGCCTGCGCGGCGTCCGTGCCGGCAACGCAACCCGCTCGACGAGGCAAATGTGAGACCGAAGATTGCGCTCCTCTATATCGATGCCGGTGGCGGGCACCGTGCCGCGGCGACCGCGCTCTGCGAGGTCATCCGCGAACAGCAGCGTCCGTGGGACGTGGAAATGATCTCCATTCAGGATCTGCTGGACCCAATCGATTTTATCCGCGAGCACACCGGCATCCGCTTTCAGGATGTCTACAACCTGATGCTGCAGCGCGGCTGGACGTTGGGCACCGCGCAATTAATCCCTCTGATGCATCTGGTGATCCGCCTCAATCAACGCAAAGTCGAGGACGTAGTGCTGCGCCACTGGCGCGGGAACAGGCCTGACATGGTGGTCTCGCTGGTACCCCACCACAACCGCGCTCTGATCACCACGCTGGACCAGGCTTGGCCGGGCACTCCCTTCGTGACCGTGCTGACGGATATTGCAGACTACCCGCCGCACTTCTGGATCGAACCGCTGAAGCAGCACGTCATCTGCGGCTCTGAGATGGCGGCGCGGCAGGCGCGCGCACTCGGTATCCCGGCGGATCGCGTGCTGCGCTCCTCCGGGATGATCCTAAGCCCCAAGTTCTACCATCCACTGAACCTGGACCGCCGCGCAGAGAGGATGCGCCGCGGACTTCATCCCGACCTCCCGACCGGACTGGTGCTCTTCGGCGGGGAAGGCTCGACCGAAATGCTGCGCATCGCCAAGGCAATGAATCTTGTTAACGGTGGAGTCCAGCTGATCTTTCTGTGCGGCAGAAACCAGGCGCTGGCGGACCGCCTGCGCGCCATGCAGCCGCATATTCCGATGTTCGTGCAGGGCTTCACGCGCGAAGTCCCGCACTACATGGAACTGGCCGATTTCTTCATCGGCAAGCCCGGACCGGGCAGCATTAGCGAGGCACTCTCCAAGCGGCTTCCGGTGATCGTCCAAAGCAACGCGTGGACCATGGCGCACGAACGCTACAATGCCGAATGGGTCGAACAACTGGGCGTCGGACTCGTGGTTCGCAATTTCGCCACCGAGTTGCCCGGAGCAATCGAGCGGCTGCTGGCTCCCGGGAATTACGAGCGATTCCTCGCGCGCGCGTCGGAGATGCGGAATTCCGCGGTGTATGAGATACCGGACATGCTGGCGAACATTCTCTCCAGCGCACCGCCTCACAGTTCCGGAATGCCGTTGCCTCTGGCGATGGCTCCCAGGTAGTGGGCGCTGGGTTTGATCAGGCGCTCCTGGGTCTGGCGGTTGACTGCCACCAGGCCGAATTTCGGGCGGTAACCAAAGATCCATTCGAAGTTGTCGAACAGCGACCAGTGGATGTACCCACGCACATCGATGCCGCTTGCCAGGCAATTGTGCATGCCATGTAGCGCCTTGCGGATATAGTCGATGCGGCGCGTATCATCTTCGGTGCTGATCCCGTTCTCGGTTACATAGATCGGAACCTGGACGCGCCCGGCTGCGTAGCGCAGGCACGGTTCCAACGCTTCCGGCCAGAACTCGTAACCCATCTGCGTCAGTTCCACACCCGCTTCCGGGGGCAGGTCTCCGCCCTTGCCCACGCGGCAGCGGGTGTAGGCCTGCACGCCCAGAAAGTCGCTCTGCGCGGCGGCCGCCAACCATGGGTCGTAGACTTCCGCACACTTCTTGTCGCGCTTGCTCTTGGGGCCTACGGCCTGTTCATCCTGAAGGGAGACGTTGACGCCGACGGGGAACTCGCCAGGGCCGGATTTGAGCGCGGCACGGGCGCGGTGGTGGGCCGCGATCATCGTGTCCTGGAGCTTGAATGCATCGCCCAGGAAGAAGCACCCGCAACTGCCGCCCAGTGCCTTCGCGGCCTGCCGGCTGCTGCGGAGTACGGTCGTGATCGAGATATCGACGTTGGAGATCCAGCGTAACTGCATCGGCAGGTTCGGCTCATTGAACGTGGATGCCATGCCGATCAGGTCTCCGAAATGAGAGGCGGCGCGTTCGCAATAGCGCACGAAGAGATCCGCGTTCGACTTCTTTTCCCATCCCCCGGATGCCGCAAACCAGCGCGGTGAACTGAAGTGATAGAACGTCACCATCGGCAGGATGCCGTGCTCGTGGCACGTAGCCATCATGCGGCGGTAGTGGTCCAGTTCGGCGAGGGAAAAATGGTGGCGCTCCGGCTCGATGCGCGCCCACTCGATGGAGAAGCGATACGTATTCAGGCCGAGCGAGGCGAGCAGGCGGATATCGTCCCGGAAGCGGTGATAGTGGTCGCAGGCGTCGAGCGAAGGCTCGGCGAACAGGGTCGGTTGCACGTGCTCCAGTACCCAGAGATCGCTATTGACGTTGCTGCCTTCCACCTGATGCGCGGCCGTCGCCGCGCCCCATAGAAACCCCGGAGGGAACTCGATCATGCGGCGGGGCGCTCCGCTACCTGAAACGCAACCGCGCGGCGCCCCCGCAGGGCAT
>CAIRBY010001010.1 GCA_903876865.1 uncultured Acidobacteriia bacterium | reverse complement strand
TCCGGCGATGCTGGAAGACTACCCTCCGGGCTTCGGTGCCGGCACCGCGAATCTGCGTTTCTGGGTAAACTTCGAAACGATTTCGCCTCCGCCGCAGCACGGCGATCAGATCGGTTTCAACGGCACCACGTACGTCGTGGTGGAAGTGGAGGCAGACATTGGCGGTGGTGCTGTTCTGAAATTGAGGACCACCTAAATGTTGAATCCCGCACCCGTGACTGAGGCCATCGTTGCCGTGCTGCAGGCGATCCCGGACCTGGCCGCCGCGATGACGGTGGTGGACTCGAGCGCGAATGCCCTATGCCGGATCAGTTCCTTCCACTACCTGCTTGGGCAGGAGCATCGCCTGGCGGAGGCCATCTACAAGATGCCGGCGCCCTCCATGCTTGTGGTCTGGGACGGCACGCAGGGCGGCAACTTCGACGGCCAGACTGTTTGGAAGCACCGGTTCCATATCTATTACCGGATGGGGAATGCGGCGGGGATGACCTTTCCCGTGGGCTACGAGCAGTTGTGGTGGCTCACCTGTAATCAGCCGCCCTCCGGCAGCACGGTCAACATCCGGTACATGCCGCTCTATCCCGGTCTGGACATCATGGACACGCCGAGCGTCGCGCACGCGCTCGACGAGGACATGGTGGATCGGTTTGTGGGGACCCTCATTTTTCCAGAAGTGGGAGATCAGTAATGTTCAACAACGTCGAAGACTCGGCCGTTCCGGCAGCGGCTTCACTCAAGGTTACCCTTCGCCACCCCCACACCGGGGACATCCGGGAGGTGGAAGCCACGCCGGCAGCGTTGGTCCCCTTAATGAACCTGGGATACGCGCAGCATAGGCCGCCAATGCCGGCCCAAGGAGAGTAAGCGATGCCCGCACGAGTACAGCAGCTAATCATGGGCCTGGGCAAAGGCAAGCAGACCAATATCTCGACGGCCGGCTCCACCTTCCTGCGCTTCAAGAAACTCGATACCAGCCTCACGACACCGAAGCCCGTCTTCGAAAACGACGCGGCGGAAATCGGCAAGGGCCACGAGTTCATCACCCAGACCTTCCCGTCTCACTATGAGGTCGGTAACCGCCTGGAGAAGTATGCCAGCGCGGAGTTCGTCACCTGGGCCGCGGCGTTCGGCCTGGGCAACGTCGTGGTGGTCGGCTCCGGGGCGCCGTACTCCTACACCATCACGCCGCTGAATCCCGGCACTACGCTTGAGTTGCCCTACTTCTCGCTCGTGGAGCAGGTTGCCGAGGGCGGCGGCAGCGCGATCGACAATATGTATGTCGGCTGCGCGATCGAGGATTTCACCTACCAATTCCAGTACGGCCCCGGGCGCGCCTCGTCGAAGATGACGGTCAACTGGGTCGGCGGCGGGTTGGTGACCACGCCGAGCGGCATCACCGTGCCGGCACTCACCACCGAAAACAACATGCTCGCGGCGTCGATGGCGCTGTCCGTGAACGGTGTCGATTACGTGGCAGGGAAGCGGATTCTCTCCGGCTCCATTGGCTGGAAGAACAACCTTCTGCTGAATGCGGGCTTCTATCCCGGCTCCGGGTTGCAGAACGGGCTGCAGGTGCGCGGCCGCATGGAGATTGGCGCACGGGTGCCCAGCTTCCAATTCACGGCGCGCCTACTGGCAGGGTCGCCCGAGTACGCCACACTGGTGGCGCAGACCACCGGGACGGCGGTACTCACTGTACAGCACGATGCCAATAACTCGGTCACGTTCACCTTCCCGCAGATGGCATTTCAAATGGCGGAGAACGCGGAAGCGGATGGCATCGTAGCTGTCAGTGTTACGGGTGCCCCGCAATATAACGTCACGACCGGGGTGCTGAGCGTCACGACCCAGTGCGGCATCGCCGGCATCGCGCAGTAATTATCCACATCATACGGAGACCTTCGAAATGCTATACGGCAATCTTCCCACCGCGCACGCCGAGGGCGGCGACATCCAGGGTGTTACGGTGAAAGTGCAGAACCCGCCGAAATCTGCGGTCTTACGGCTGCCCACCAACCAGGAAATGCTGGATCGCCTCGACCAGCAGAAATCCATTCGCCGCACTTTGGGGCGGCGGAAGTCCAAAACGGAGTTCGTGCCGAACCTAAAGGCGGATCTCGATCTCTTCACGCAGATTCGTGTGGACAAGGGCGGCGCGGAGTTCGATGAATTCGAAGCCAGCAATGCGATTTCGAAGCTGACGTACTGTGAAGTGACGGACTGCCAGCGGGCCGGCGACGAATACCGGATCACGCTGAAGACCCCGTTCGGCGAGACGGTCCATTCGCTGCGCATCCCCACGCAGCGTGACATCACCATTTACCGGCGCACCGTGGTTTCCGCGATCGACCTTCCGCACGGGCAGGAGGAGTTGCGGTTCCGGATTGAGCCTGCGGTGGAATTGTACGGCGCGGTGGCGAGCAAGATTGAAGGGTATGCGGAATCGTTCAAGCCCGCGGACGTTCCGCCGCATCATAAATCGGCGGTGGTGGTGGAACTGGTGCAGGCCATCGACGATCTCGATCCGGGGCTGGACCCAAACTCCTAGCGCCGGACGAGTGGCCGAATCCGATCCCTCTCCGGTTATTGATCTATCGCTCGGTGCACGTTGGTGATCTCTGTGATGGCGGGGAGGACGGCGCACGCAGCTGCCCGGACGCCAACGACGTCACCTGCGGCAAGTGCGGCCTCGGGCACACGGTGGAGGACACAAACGCGCCCGGCGCCTGCCCGCAGTGTGGTGGCTGGCCATTCACGGTCAATCGCTGCGCGCATTGCAGGTTGGACGATCTTGATTATGCACGCGCCCACTCCAGCGCCGGGCGCCTGTTCGAACGCCTGCTGGAGCTGGAGTTTGACGCGGCGCACTTCAGTATTCCGTGGAGCGATGTAACGGCGGAAGAAGTGCGCGGCCTTCAAATCCTTCAGCAGGAGAGACAGAGATTCCAGAGCGAGCAGGCGCAGAAACCTCCCAACCATGGCTTTCCAAACTAGGATCACGCGGGCTCGCTTCGTGCTGGGGCCGTTCACGTCCGAGGATATGGAAACGATCGGCAATGTGCTGGTGGACAAGATCTCCACGCGCATTGGGAAGGGCCTGAACGTGAGCGACACGCCCGCGAAGCCGCTGAAGCCCGGGCGCAACGGCCGCAAAGGCTATCCAGATTACAAGGCCGCGCGCGGCTTGCAGCCGATCCGGGATTGGTTCTGGACCGGGCGGACGATGCGCTCATTAAAGGTGAAGAGCGCGAGTGAAAACCGGGCGGTGATCGGCTTTGTGGACCCGCGCGCGGACCGCGTCGCTCACGCGAACAACCGACGCGAAAAGCAGTTCGGGATCTCACCCACGGACCGGGCGGCGCTGACCGCGATCGTGCGCGCCATGCTCCGGCGCGTGCGGTCCATCGTGCAATTCAAGCGGGTGGCATGAATGGCAGACACGGAGGCAATCACTTTAGAGCTTGATCCCAAAAGTATCCTCGCCGCCATCAAGCAGGCCAACACTGCAGTCGAGGGATGGGAGAAGGGGACGGTCGGGGCCGGCGAGCGGATGCAGAAGTCGCTCGAGCGGATGGCGGAGATGCTGCTCAAGACC
>CAIRBY010001009.1 GCA_903876865.1 uncultured Acidobacteriia bacterium | reverse complement strand
CTCCGCCTGATGATCCTCCCCGAGATCGGAGGCCGCATCCACATTGGTCTCGACAAGACCAACGGTTACGATTTCTTCTACCGCCAGAACGTGATCAAGCCCGCGCTCGTGGGGTTGGCGGGGCCATGGGTCTCCGGCGGCGTGGAGTTCAATTGGCCGCAGCACCACCGCCCCGCGACCTTCATGGCCGTGAACACGCACATCGAAGAGAGCGCCGATGGTTCCCGCACCATCTGGTGCGGAGATTACGACCCCATGACGCGCCTGAAAGGCATGCACGGCGTCTGCCTGCATCCGGGCAAAGCGTTCGTGGAACTCAAGGTCCGGCTCTACAACAACACGCAATTCCCGCAGAGCTTTCTCTGGTGGGCGAACGTGGCCGCGCGTGTACACGAGCAGTACCAATCCTTCTTCCCGCCCGACGTGCACTACGTGGCCGACCACGCCAAGCGCGCGATGAGCCGCTACCCGCTCTGCGATGGCGTCTATTATGGCGTGGACTATGCCGCGCGCGCCGCACGAGGCGTTCCCCCTGACGAGGTGCCGCCCCGCTTCGTACCATCGGGCGACTGTCCCGCCAACGACTGTCCCGCCAACGACTGTCCCGCCAACGACTGCCCCGCCAACGACCTCAGTTGGTACGCGAACATCCCGGTGCCGACCAGTTACATGGCGATGGGGTCGAGCCAGGATTTCTTCGGCGGCTACGATCACGCCCGCGCCGCCGGTGTGGTCCACGTGGCGAACCACCACATCGCTCCCGGCAAGAAGCAGTGGACGTGGGGCAATCACCCCTTCGGCTATGCCTGGGACCGCCACCTGACGGATGACGACGGTCCCTACATCGAACTGATGGCCGGCGTCTTCACCGACAATCAACCGGACTTCTCTTTTCTCGCGCCCGGCGAGACCAAAACCTTCAGCCAGTTCTGGTACCCGATTCAACAGATCGGTCCGGCCCAGCTTGCGAATGTCGATGCGGCCGTGAGCCTGCGCGTGGCGGATGGCCGCGCACGGATCGGTGTCTCGGTCTCCTCTCTCTTTCCCGAGGCGAAGGTGGAAATGCGGTGCGGTTCGAAGCGTCTGGCGGTGTGGCCCTGCGATCTCGCCCCCGGCGCTCCGCTGCTTCAACACCTCAAGTGTCCCGCCAGTGCGGCGGAAACGGACCTGACCCTGATCGTACACGCCGCCGATGGCCGCGAAGTGATTCGCTACACGCCGCAGAAGCCCGCCGCCGGAGACGTGCCACCGCCCGCGACCGAGCCCCCGCTGCCGGAAGAGACAGCATCGAATGACGAGTTGTATCTCACCGGGCTTCACCTCGAGCAGTACCGGCACACCACCCGGCATCCCGAGGATTACTGGCGCGAGGCGCTGCGCCGCGACCCAGACGACTCCCGCTGCAATCTGGCGATGGGCCGCTGGCATCTGCGGCGCGGGGAGTTCGCCGCCGCGGAGTCCTGCTTCCAGCTTGCCGTGGCCGCGCTGACCCGCCGCAATCCCAACCCGTATGACGGTGAGCCCCACTACAGCCTCGGGCTTGCCTTGCGCTATCTGGGCCGCGAGGAAGAGGCCTACGCCGCCTTCTACAAGGCCACATGGAATCAGGCGTGGCAATCCGCCGGCTATCACGCGGTTGCCGAACTAGACGCGAAGCGCGGCAATTGGAACTTGGCGCTCGACCACCTCAATCTGTCCCTGCGCGTCAATCGCGATCACCTGAAAGCGCGCGACCTCAAGGTGCTCGTACTTCGCAAACTCCAGCGGAACGCGGAGGCGGAAGCGCTGCTGCGCGAGACGCTCGCGCTCGACCCGCTCGATTGCTGGGCGCTTCAGCTTTCTGGCGGCGGCTTCCGCTGTGACAATCAGGCGCGCCTCGATATCGCCTTCGATTGCGCGCGCGCCGGCCAGGTCGCCGCAGCGATCGAGGTGCTCGCCGCGGCGGACGCGAGCGCCACCGATGGTTCAGTCCCTATGCTCCACTACCTGCTCGGCGATCTGCATACGCGCCAGGGAGCGCGGGCAACTGCGGCGAAAGCCTATGCCCGTGCGGCCCGCAGCAGCCCGGACTACTGCTTCCCCAATCGCCTGGAAGAGATCGGCATCCTCGAGGCCGCCATGCGCGCCAACCCGCGCGATCCCAGGGCGCCCTACTATCTGGGCAACCTGTTCTATGGGCGCCGGCGTCACCGCGAAGCGATCGCGCTCTGGGAAATGGCCTCGCGGCTCGACCCCTCCTACCCGGTGGCGTGGCGCAATCTGGGCATCGCCTATTTCAACGTGCTCGGCGAATCCACCAAGGCCCGCGTGGCCTTCGACCGTGCGCTGCGCGCCGCGCCCGCAGACGCCCGCGTCCTCTACGAGCGCGATCAACTCTGGAAGCGCATCGGCGAGACGCCCAGGCGCAGGCTCGCGCAGTTGCAGAAACACCCGGATCTGGTCGCGAAGCGCGACGATCTCTCGCTCGAAGTTGCGGCCCTTCACAACCAGACCGGCCATCCCGAACGGGCACGCGCCGTGATCGAAGCGCGCGAATTTCAGCCCTGGGAAGGCGGCGAGGGTCAGGTGCTCGAGCAGTACGTGCGCACCTATCTGACCCTGGGACGCCGCGCTCTCGCGGCCGGCCATGCCGCCGAAGCCAAGCGGCTTTTCGGCTCCGCCCTGCAGCCTCCGCTCAGCCTGGGCGAAGCGCGGCACCTGTTGGCGAATCCCAGCGACATCCAGTACTGGCTCGGCAAGGCCTGCCGCGCGGCGGGCGAACTCTCCGAGGCGGAGGCGTGGTGGCGGAAGGCAGCCGCATCCCGCGGAGACTTCCAGCAGATGAGCGTGCAATCGTTCTCCGAAATGACCTACTACAACGCGCTCGCACTCCAGGCGCTCGGCATGAGGAGCGAGGCGCGCAAACTGCTTCGCGAACTGCTCGCGTATGCGGGCAAACTGCTGCGAACCCAGGCCACGCTCGATTACTTCGCCACCTCGCTCCCCGCCATGCTCCTCTTTGAGGACGATCTGCAAATCCGCCAAACGGTGACGGCGCGTTTTCTGCAGGCGCAGGCCACGCTCGCGCTCGGGCAGGTGTCACGCGCCCGCATCCATCTGGAGGCGGTGCTGGCTCTGGATCGCAACCACTCCAGGGCGGCAGATCTGCTGGTAGAGCTGAACGCTGGAGGGCGAAATGCGCGTTGATGGAAACGCGGAATACAACCTGCGCTACGTGCTGATGATCTCCAGCATCGGAGCGCTCGGCGGCCTGTTGTTCGGCTATGACTGGGTCGTGATCGGCGGCGCGAAACCCTTCTTCGAAAAGTATTTTCAACTCAACAGTGAGGCGCTGGTCGGTTGGGCCAACAGTTGCGCGCTGCTCGGTTGCCTGATCGGCTCCTTGATCTCGGGCGCGGTGAGCGATCGGTACGGGCGCAAGAAAGGGCTGCTGCTCTCGGCCGTCCTCTTCGCGGTTTCGTCCGTGCTTACAGGCACCGCCGCGCTCTTCAGCTGGTTTGTGGTGTGGCGCATTCTGGGCGGCGTGGCGATCGGCATGGCCTCCGGAATCTCGCCCATGTATATCGCGGAAGTGAGCCCGGCGCAGTGGCGCGGGCGCCTCGTCGCATTGAATCAGATGACCATCGTGATCGGCATTCTGGCCGCGCAGATCGTGAACTGGCTGATTGTGGAGAAGGTTCCCGAGGGTGCCACGGCGGAGATGATCCGTCTCTCCTGGAACGGCCAATCGGGCTGGCGCTGGATGTTCATCGCGGTGGCCGTGCCCTCCGTCGTCTTCCTCTTCTCGGTGCTGCTGGTGCCGGAAAGTCCGCGCTGGCTGGTGAAGAACGGGAAGCGCGATCTGGCCTCGCGCACCCTCGTCCGCATCGGCGGCGAAGCCTACGCCGGCGCGGCCATGCGAGAGATTGCAGAGAGCCTCACCGTCAACGAGTCCGCGCGTCCGCGCCTCTCGGAACTGTTCGCGCCTTCGGTGAGAAAGGTCCTCGGCATCGGCATTGCGCTTGCGGTGCTGCAGCAGTGGAGCGGCATCAACGTGATCTTCAACTACGCCGAAGAGATCTACCGCACCGCCGGCTATGGTGTGAACGACATCCTCTTCAACATCGTCATCACCGGAGCCATCAATCTGCTCTGCACCGTGATCGCGATGGCGACCGTGGACCGCTTCGGCCGCCGCCCCCTGATGCTGCTGGGCTGCGCCGGCATTGGGATCTCGCACCTGCTGCTCGGCATGGCTTACAGTGCTGGTTTGAAGGGGCTGCCGGTGCTGCTGTTGACGCTCACCACGATCGGCTGCTACGCCATGTCCCTGGCGCCCGTGGTCTGGGTGCTGATCGCGGAGATCTTCCCCAATCGCATCCGCGGCTCCGCCATCTCCGTAGCCGTCTCCGCGCTCTGGATCGCGTGCTTTATTCTCACCTTCACCTTCCCGCCGCTCAATCGCGCGCTCGGCGCCGCGGGCACGTTCTGGCTCTATGCCGCGATCTGTTTCGCCGGGCTCGTCTTCGTGTGGCGGTGCGTTCCAGAGACGAAGGGCAAGACTCTCGAGCAGTTGGAGAAGGATCTCGCGCCATGAGCCGCCTCCCCACTGAAACCGCGGGAACGTTCGTCACCGCGCGCGAGGGCTTCACCGTGTACGGCCTGCGTACCGAGCAACTGGAAGTGTCCGTGATTCCCGAACTCGGCGCCAACCTGATCAGTCTCCGTTCCGTACGCTCCGGGCGCGAGTGGATGTGGCAGCGGCCGGACGCGCCGGTCCTTTTCACGAACGCTTGCGGAGACGCCTTCGAGCGCAGTCCGCTCGCGGGCGCGGTGGAGTGTCTGCCCACCATCGCCGCGTGCACGCTGGAGGGCCGCGCCCTTCCCGATCACGGCGAAGCCTGGGCGGTCCCATGGCAACTCGACGAGCCGGCCTTCCGCGATGGCGTAATTCACACCTGCGCGCAACTCCCGGTCAGCGGCTTGCACGTCACCCGTCGCCTCTATCTGGATGGTCCCGTGGTGCACCTCGAATACCGCGCTGTCAATCTGTCGCCAGAGCGCGCGGTGCCCTGTTTATGGGCCTTTCACCCGTTGCTCTCCGTCGACCCGGACGACTGCCTGGAACTGCCGGAATCGGTCCGTACGCTCCATGCCGCGTCCTCCAAAGGCTTCCCTGAACTTGCCGGAAAACACACCTGGGATTGGCCCGAGCCTTCGCCAGATCGG
>CAIRBY010001008.1 GCA_903876865.1 uncultured Acidobacteriia bacterium | reverse complement strand
CGGGAGATGGCTGCGTTGCTGTTGGATCGGGGAGCGGACCGGGAGGCCCGCGACACCGAGAGCGGCGCCACTCCTCTGTATCATGCGGCCGCCTGGGGGCGGACGGCGGTGGTAGAACTGTTGCTGGATCGCAGGGTGGATGTGAACGCGGCGAACAAAGCGGGGATCACGCCGCTTGCGGCTGCAGGCAAGAGCGGCTTCACCGAAACCGCAGCGCTGTTGAAAAAGCGCGGCGCGAAGTAGACGCGGGCGGGAAGTGGCTGTTTCCATGCGGCCGGCACTCGGGCGACCATTCCCGCAGTAACTCCAATTGAGTTGAGTAGGTGCAATGAAAAATAGTCTTCTTCTGGCTGCGGATGCCCGACGGCATCTGCGCCTGTTGCTGGGTGCGGTGCGGCCGATGGCGGCGCGGCTCGAACGGAAATTCCGGGCGCTGCTGTGCGAGCGCCCGTACGAAGATCTGACGGTACGGGCTCTTTGTGCGATTACGCCTGCGGCGGCGGCGCGGTTGCGGACGCTGGAACAGTTCGCGGAGCAGGTACTCTACAACGGTCGCCGGCTGGCCAAGTTGAACGTGCCTCCGGCTGAGGCCGCGGAGTTGTTGGCGGAATTCGGAGCGCTGCTGGAAAAAGCGCTGGAGGGGCTGTTTTGCCCCGGCGCGGGAGCAACTGCAGTTGGTGACGCGGGCTTCTCTGAATCAGGCCTACTACCAGGTACGGGAAGCCGAAGCGCAGGCGTTTTTCGGGCTCTACCACGCGGAGGCCGAAGCGCAGGATCTGGAGGATCTGCTGCAGCGGTTGGTGGGCATTCTCGCGCGCACGTTCCATGCACAGGCGGGACGCTTGCACCTGTTGGAAGCTCCGGCGACGGGTAGACTCGCGCGCCCGCTCTATATCGAGCGCGGCAAACGCGACGAACAGCTGATTGCGAGCGAAGACCTGCGCGGGGCGCACGCCGCTTACTGGTCTTTTCCGGTTAAGGAGTGCGCGCTGTTGCAACTGGGCTTCGCTGTGCCGTACCCATGGCTGCCGCGGGAACTGGCCTTGCTGCATGCCGCCGGGGCGCGCTGCTCGGAAGCGATCGAGCGGGTGAACACGCAGCGGGAATTGAGGCGCCTGGAAGCCGAGGCCTGGCGGGCGGAGGAGGCGGAACGGAGGCGAATCGGGCGTGAACTGCATGATGAAGCCGCTCAATCGCTGGCGCTGCTGCGACTGCAATTGGAACTGATGGAAGTGGAAGCGCCGCTCGGGATGCGGCAGCGTCTGGCGGAGGCGCGACTGATCACGGAGCGCACGGTGGTGGAGTTACGGCGCACGATTGCGGCGTTGAGCCCGGCGGTGGTAGAACGCCTGGGGCTGGAAGCGGCGCTACGCCATCTGGCGACACGATTTGGCAAGCAGCATCAGGCGGTGGTGGGGTTGGGGATTACGGCCGACGTTCACGGGATTCCGCGAGAGAGTCAGGAAGTGATCTACCGGGTAGCCCAGGAAGCCTTACACAACGTCTTCAAACATTCTCAAGCCACCAAGGTAAAGCTCTTACTGGATTCCGCCGATAAGAACATCAGGTTGCGCATCAAAGACAACGGTGCGGGCTTCAGTATGAATTCGGGAATCGGAAAGCCGGCGTCGTTCGGTTTGACGGGTATGCAGGAGCGTGCAGCGCTTCTGGGTGGCACACTCGTTTTGCGGAGCGCACCCGGAAAAGGCGCGACGGTGGTTCTGGAACTGCCCCAGGCTTCCTCGTAAACGGTGGCAATGTAAATGTCAAAAATCAAAGTCTTTCTCACCGACGATCACACGCTGTTTCGCCAGGGTGTCCGGGGGTTGCTGAATGCCGAGACCGATATGGAAGTGGTCGGGGAGTCGGGGAATGCATCCGACGCGGTGACGCAGGCCCAGCAATCGCGGCCCGATGTCGTGCTGATGGATATCGGGATGGCGGGAATGAGCAGTTTCGAAGCGACCCGCCTGATTCGCAAGGAGCGTCCCGACACCAAGGTCGTGTTCCTCTCGATGTACGACGACGAGGACTATCTGGCTGAGTGCGTGGATATGGGGGCGAGCGGCTACATATTAAAGGAGAGCCCCGCCGAACAGTTGGTCACAGCCATACGGGAAGTGCATAAGGGCGGGAGCTATCTGAGTCCGCGGCTGCTGACCCGGCTAGTGGACGATTTTCGGACCCAGGGGCGAGGTCCGGCGCGACAGCCACGCTTTGGCACCTTGACCAAACGGGAGCGGGAAATCCTGAAAATGCTGGCGGAGGGCAAATCGGTGAAAGAGATCGCCGGCTCTTTCGAACTCAGCGTGAAGACGGTGGAGGCGCATAAATTCAACCTGATGCGAAAACTGGACATTCACAATAAGGCGCAATTGGTGCAGTACGCCATTCAGAAGAAGATCATCCGCCTGCAGGAAACGGCGTTCGGGTAAGCGCACGTCGAGTCAGTTCGTGACACGGAATACGGAGGCAGGCTCTCGCCTTCTTCCGTGTCTCCCGCCAGACACGTGTCTAATCTGACACGCGCCACGGGCTGACCAACACTCATCAAATCATTCACTTGGCGATTGGCAGCCTCTCTGCATTCTACTTCCGCGTAGTTCGGAGGTTTCGAAAATGCAAAGAGTCGATGAACCACTCAGGAAGTTGGCGGCGCTCACGAGCGTGATGCTCATGGCGGTGGCAGAGGCCGTGGCGCAGGAGAATACGCCTCGCCTATCGCGCCGGATCGTGGTCAGCATCCCGGACCGCAAACTCGCGGTGGTGGAGGGCGATCACGTCGTCCGCATCTTCGAAACCGCAGTGGGAGCCCCAAAGTCACCCAGCCCGACCGGCACGTTTCAGATCGTCAATCACGTCGCCGACCCGACCTGGTATGGCCCAGGCAAAATAGTACCTCCCGGAAAGTGCAATCCGCTGGGCACACGCTGGATGGGCTTGAGCCTGAAGGGCTACGGAATCCACGGCACGAACCGCCCGGATTCGATCGGGCACAATGCCTCGCACGGCTGCATCCGCATGCGCAATCGCGAAGTGGAAGTGCTGTTCCAGATGGTCGCAGTGGGCGATCAGGTGGAATTGCATGGAGAACGGACGCCGGAACTGGACCGCATCTTCGGCACCGCCGCGCCACTCGCCCCCGCAACCGAATTGATAGCCCAAATTCAGTAAAGGAAAACCCCATGGATAGCTTACTGGCATGGATTCTGATGGCCGCCATCTCGCTTCCGGTATCGTATTTTGTTGCACTTAGCTGTTTGCGCGGACTGGTGCGGATGATGAGCGGGTCGCTCCGGCGCGATGTGCTATGATCGCGGGCGTGAAGGCGTGGCTCGCGGTACTCTCCACCCTCCTGACCCTCCTGTCTCGCTCCGCCCGGGCCGCTGAAGACGCCAACTCCGCCGCGCGCGAACTGGCGCGGAGGAGTGTCAACCTCGCCGGGCGCGGCGAACCGTTCTCGGCCACGTGGCGCAACCTCTCCGCCCTGCCGTCCGGTGAATTCACTCAGGTGCGCGCCGCCTTCGAAGCGGCCGCGCGCGAAGCCGGCAGCCGGGTGAGCGAGATCGCGCCAGTCCTGGAAGCCCGTCTGACGCTGTCGGAGAATCAGGCGGAATTTCTGCTGGTGGAAGAGGTACGCAAGGGCGAGGAGCGGCAGGTCTGGATGGCCACCTGGAAGCGCGGATCTTTCCGGCCTACGGGCGGTGCCACGCTCACTCTTGAGAAGAAACTGGTCTGGGAACAGGGCGAGCAGATTCTGAATCTTGCCTTCGTGGACGATGGGCTTTTGGTGCTCTCGCCGAGCGGACTCCGGTTGCAGACTAAGGGTTCGTCGCAGACTGCGCCACTACCGGCGGGCAAACCGTGGCCCCGAGACCTGCGCGGCCACCTCACCACGGAAGGCGCCCGATTCAAAGCCTACCTGCCCGGGATGGCGTGCACCGGCGAGACCATCCCTGCACTGACGCTGGATTGCCGTGCGAGCGAGGAGGCTTGGCCGCTGGAACAGGCGGCGACCGGTCCGCTGGCGACCTTCGTAGGCGGCCGCAACTATTTCGACGGCCGGATCACGCTGCCTGGCGGCGTTCGCAAGACGATACCGCCGTTCTTCTCAGCCGCTAAAGTGTCCGAAAGCGGGCGGACTTACTGGTTCCTGGCCATGCTGGACAGGCGCACGCAGATTGTGGACGCGAATTTCGAACCGGCGGGCAGCATCGCGCCGTGGGGCAGCGACGTAGCCGCGATCGAAGCGCGCTGTGGTGGCGGTTCGCAGGTGCTGGCAACCAAGGCCGGCGATTTGGGCGAAACCGATACGCTGCGCGGGTTCGGCCTGGTGAATCGAACGCCCGTGCCGCTCTCGGCACCGCTGGACCTGCCAGGGCCGGTGACGGCGCTTTGGACGTTGGGCGGTGGCAGCGCGCTCGCCGTGGTGCATGATCTCGCCACAGGACGCTATGAAGCGTTCGTGATTACGGGGAACTGCGGTGGCTAGACCCGGAGCGGTGCTGAGGATGCCGGTTGCGCTGCTCCTGGTCGCGTCCATCGCCTCCAGCGCCACCCGTCCGCAATATGGCGGCACGCTGCGGCTCGAGGTACGGCTGAACGCGGAGACCCCGGACCCGCCCGCGCTGGTGGGCGCCGGTTTCACAATCGCCCGCTGGGAAGCCGGCCGGCGCGCGGTGTACGAGGCCGATGAGAATGCCAGCGGCGGCCGGCCGTTCGTGGACGGGATTGAGATCCTGCTGGGGCGTGCACTGCGCGATCAGGCGAGCGACCTCGAATTGGGCAAGGCCGATCTGGTCGAACTGGGTCCGGCGGAGATGCGGCGGCAAATGGCGGGGCGGCGCATTTGGTCATCTGCACCGGTACGGGTGTTGGCGCTGGTCTTCGGGCCCCACTTTGAGGATGTACGGGTGCGCGAGGCGCTGGCGCTGTCTGTGGACCGTTCCGCGATTCAGACCGTGTTGTTTCAACGCCAGGGAGAGGTCTCCGGCGCACTGTTGCCGCAATCGCTTTCGGGCTATGCCTTTCTCTTCCCCACAGCCGTGGACTTGGGACGCGCGCGACAACTGGCGCAGGGTGCGCGGCTGATCTCGCTGGGCTATGGGGACGCGGCCCTGCGGCCCATCGCCGAACGGATTGCGCTCAATGCCCGCGACGCGGGGTTGACGGTGGCCGCGACCCAACAGGTATCAGGGGACGTTCGGCTGGTGGAGTTGCGCCTCACCGCTACCACTCCGGCGCGGGCACTGAGCGAACTCGCGGCGGAGTTGGGGCTGGGGGACCCGCCGCACGGCGATTCTCCGGAGCAGTGTTACGCGGCGGAACGGGCGCTGTTGGAGGGTTTCCGCGCGATCCCCTTGCTCCACCTGCCGGATGTTTACGGTGTGGCTCCGCGCGTGAAAGGAGGCCCCGGAGTGACACCGGCGGGCGAGTGGCGTTTTGAGAACCTGTGGCTCGAAGGCGCGCGGCCGTGACCTTCCGCACGCGGCTGCTCCTGATCTTTACGGTGGCAATTGTGGCCGCGGTGGGTCTGGTGGAAGTGCTGGTGATTGGCACCACGCGACAGGCCTTCGAACACGCCGAGGCCCAGCGCGCGGGAGCACTCACCACGCAGTTCCGCCACGAGTTCGAACGCCGGCGAAGCGAGATTCAGCGCACGGTGACGGCGATTGCGGCATCGGATGCCGCGCGCCACATCGCCCTTCAACCGGACGCCACCGAGTTCTTCGATGATGCGGCGCCAATGGCCGCGACCCACGGTCTCGGCCTGCTGGAACTGGTCGCCGCCGATGGCGCGATCGTGAGCAGCGCGGAGTGGCCGGCGCGCTTCGGCTACAAAGAGGAGTGGCTAACCGCGGGCGAAGATTGGAATGCGCGCGGAGCCTTCCTCCGCCGCGAGGAGTTGCCGCAGGAACCGGCGCTGGCGCTGGTGGCGGTGGGCACGGCGATGGCAGGAGATCGCAAGCTGTACATTGTGGGCGGCCAGCAACTGGATCGCGAGTTTCTCTCCACGCTGGTACTGCCGGAGGGAATGCGCGTGTTGCTCTACCGCAATCTGGAGGAGCGCTTCCGCGCGACGCAACTGATCGATGCCACGGGACCGGCGGCGAGGCCGGCACAGTTGGAGCCGTTGATCGAGCAGGTGCGGAAGGAGCGGCGGGAAGTGGCGCGCACGCTCGGTTCGGGCGCGGCGGCGGAGACTTTTCACGCCGTACCGTTGCCCGGCCTGGATGGCAGCGTGCTCGGCGTGCTGCTGATCGCGAGTTCCCGGCGCGACTTGGTGGAACTGGAAAATTCACTGGTGTGGACGGGCGGGGGCGTGGCAGCGCTCGGTATCCTGGTCGGCATTGCGTTGAGCTGGTGGGCGGCGGCGCGAGTCACGCGCCCGGTCCGGCGGTTGGCGGAAAGCGCAGCGCGGGTGGCAGGCGGGGAGTGGAACACCACGGTGGACCAGGCATCCCTGGGCAAGCTCGGCACCGATGAAATCGGGCAGTTGGCGAGGGCCTTCAATCGCATGACCGGGGAACTGGTGGCACAGCGCGAGCGCCTGGTGCAGGCGGAGCGCGTGGCGGCGTGGAGAGAACTGGCGCGGCGCCTAGCGCACGAATTGAAGAACCCGCTCTTTCCCCTGCAGATCACGGTGGAGAATATGCAGCGCGCGCGCGAGCGATATCCCGAACAATTCGACGAAGTCTTTCGCGAAGGCACCTCGACCCTGCTTGCGGAACTGGCGCAGTTGAAGCAGATCGTGGGGCGCTTCAGCGACTTCGCACGCATGCCCGCGCCGGAGGTTCAATCCGTCGATATGAACTCGCTGGTGACGGAGACGCTGCGGCTCTTCGAGGCCCAGTTGACGCAGGCGGGAATACAGATTGCGCTCCAACTGGATGCGGCAGCGCCGCGCGTGCCGGCGGATCCGGAACAGATGACGCGCGTCCTGCGCAATCTGCTGCT
>CAIRBY010001007.1 GCA_903876865.1 uncultured Acidobacteriia bacterium | reverse complement strand
GCGCATCGACGATCTGGGGATCGGGTAGCCGCCGCCGAAGTAGGGCAGGCGGTTTCGCCTGCCAACTCCTCGCTCGTTCACCCCGGCGCCCACGAGCGCAGGAAACTCGAAGCCGCAAATGCGACGATCCGAGTCTCCTCCGGCACCAACCACACTTCCCCGGCGCGATAGGGCTCGCCGCCGATGCTGCCGCTGCCGGCAAGGCAAATCCACAGATGGCACGCCATTGGCGCGGCACGGAACGTTCCGCCCGCCGCCACGCTCACCCGCTCCGTCACAAAGTACGCGGAGCGCACCAGTTCCTCGCGGCCCTCACCAAGTTCGACCGGCCGCGAGGCACCGGGATGCACGCCGAGTTCGCACAGCGGAATCGCCTGCTCCACGTGCAGTTCGCGCGGTCGGCCATAATCCCACAAGCGATACGTGACGTCGGAATTCTGCTGTATCTCGCACAGCACGATGCCTGCGCCGATGGCATGGACGGTGTGCGCCGGAATGAAATACGTCTCGCCCGGCTGCACCGGAACCCAGCGCAGCAATTGCTCCACCTCACCCGTGCGCGTGGCCTCCCGCAACCGCTCGCGCGTGAGGGGTTCCCGAAAACCCATGGCAATCGTTGCGCCCGGCTCGGCGTCCAGGATGTACCACATCTCGGTTTTACCCCGCGGACCGTCTTCGCCATCCTCGGGGTGAACCTGCACGGAGAGACGCTCGCTGGTGAAGATCCACTTCACCAGTAACGGCAGGTCCCGTTCGCACAAGAACCACGACTCGCCGATGGGCGTGGCGGCATCCGGGTACCACGGCAGTAACTGCGTTCGTCCCCACACCTTCTCGCGCAGCGAAGGTGTGAGGCGAACCGGCTTTTGCATGCTTAGGAGTACTTCACAATGAACTGGTGGATGCGGTCGATCCCGCGGTCCAGTTCGGCGAGCGAAGTGGCGTAGGAGATGCGGATGTGCTCGTCGGTGCCGAAGGCCTCGCCCGGCACCACCGCAACACTCGCTTCAGAGAGCAGCCTCTCGGAAAACTGCAACGATCCGGCGATGCCGCTCTTGCCCAGCGCAACCGAGATATTCGGGTAGACATAGAACGCGCCCTGCGGCACCGCGCACCTCACACCCGGGATCTGGCTCAGCTTTCCGAGCACGAAATCGCGGCGTTTGCGGTACTCGGCCAGCATCAGCCCAACCGATTCCTGCGGTCCCCGCAGTGCTTCCACCGCCGCCTTCTGCGAAATCGAAGTCGGGTTGCTGGTGGAATGGCTCTGCAGTTTGGTCATGGCGCCGACGATGGGCGCGGGCACCAGGCCGAAGCCGATGCGCCATCCCGTCATCGCGTAGGTCTTGGAAAGCGACCCGGCCACCAGCACGCTTTCCTTCGCGCCCGGCATGGAGGCGATGGAGAACGGCTCGCTATCGTACAGGAATTTGCAGTAGCATTCGTCGGTCATCAGGTAGATGCCCTTGGAGTGCGTCAGGTGGAAGATCTTCTCGAACTCCTCGCGCGAGACCACCGCGCCGCTCGGATTCGAGGGCGAATTCACGATCACGAGCTTGGTGCGCGCGGTGAGGTGCGGTTCCAACATGGCGGCGGTGAGCTCAAAGCCCTGAGCCTCCTCCGTTTCCACGAAGACGCACTTGCCTCCGGCGTAATTCACCACGTCTTTGTACGTGACCCAGTAAGGCACCGGGATGACCACTTCATCGCCGGGATTGACCAGCGCCTGCATCAGGTTGAAGATCACGTGCTTGCCGCCCACCGTGATCAGGCACTCGTTCGGTTTGTAATCCGTGCCGAAATCCAGCTTGTGGCGTTCCACTACGGCCTTCTTCAATTCGGCCGTACCGCCCGCGGCGGTGTACTTGGTGAAATTCTGATCCAGTGCACGGATGGCCGCATTCTTGATGTTGTCCGGCGTCGGGAAATCCGGCTCGCCGGCTCCAAAATCCACCACGTCCACGCCTTCGCTACGCAGGCGCTCCGCTTCCGCCGATACTTTCATCGTGGAAGACACGCTGATGGAGGAAATCCGTTCCGCGATCTGGCTGCTTGCTGCTTGCATGATGCTTAACTTGCCCCTTTACGATTTGTTTTTCGAGAGCCGCGCGTGGAGCCGGAGTTCCACCGACGGCGGCACCAGTCCGGTGATATTGCCGCCCAGTGAAAAGACCTCTTTCACCAGCCGGGAACTGATGAACGAATAGGTTTCGTGAGCCATCATGAATACGGTTTCGATCTCCGGCGACAGGCGGCGGTTCATCAACGCCATCTGCAACTCGTATTCGTAATCGGAAATGGCGCGAATGCCGCGCAACAGGACGGTAGCCTGATTCGCGACCGCGTGATCCACCAGCAGCCCTTCAAATGAGCTGACCTCCACGTTCGGGTAGACGTGAAGCACCTCGCGGAGCATCTCCGTGCGCTCTTCCACACTGAAGAGCGGCTTCTTGGTGTCATTCCGCAGTACCGACACGATCAACTTATCGAACATACGCGAGCCGCGCTCGACCAGGTCGAGATGTCCGTTGGTAATCGGGTCAAACGAGCCCGGATAAATCGCGATGACGTGCGGCGGCTTTGGCGGCAAAACGCTTCAGTCCTAATGTCTCAAACTGGAATGACGGTCTTTACATTCTATCGAAAAAATGGGGACGGTTCAGGAGCAGCGGGAAACGCCGGCCAACGCCGCGCTACAATCTGGTTTGACCCCTCGAAAAATCCTCGTCACCGGCGGCGCCGGGTACATTGGCTCACATACCGTCCACATGCTGCTCGCGCAGGGGCATGACGTGACCGTTGTGGACAATCTTTCCAAAGGCCACCGCCACAACGTACCGGCGGAGCGATTGCACGAACTCAATCTCTCCGATACGGCGGCGCTGGTCCGCCTGATGCGCGAAAAGCAGTGCGAAGCCGTGATCCACTTCGCCGCCTTCATTGCCGTGGGCGAATCCATGCGCGAACCGGCGCGCTACTTCATCAACAACGTCTCCGGCTCGCTTTCACTGCTGGACGCCATGGTGCAGGCGGAGGTGAAGCACATCGTTTTCTCTTCCACCGCCGCCGTGTATGGCAACCCGCATACCACGCCTATCCTCGAAGACTTCCCCATTCAGGCGGTCAACCCCTACGGCGAGTCCAAGGTGATGGTAGAAACGCTGCTCGGCTGGTTCGACCCGATTCACCACCTCACCAGCGTCTGCCTGCGTTACTTCAACGCATCGGGTTGTGACCCGGATTCGCTGCTCGGGGAAGAGCACGAACCGGAAACCCACCTGATCCCCCTGCTGCTGCGCGCCGTGCAGACCGGCAACCCCGTCACGGTCTTCGGCGACGATTACCCCACGCCCGATGGCACCTGCATCCGCGACTACATTCACGTCAACGATCTGGCGCAGGCGCACATCCTCGCCGTGGAGTATCTGATCGGCGGCGGCACGAGCGAGAAATTCAATGTGGGCACCGGCACCGGACACTCCGTGATGGAAACCATCCGCGCCGTCGAAACCGTCACCGGCCAGAAGGTGCCGTATGTGGTGGGCACGCGCCGCGAGGGCGATCCGCCAAGTCTGGTCGCGAGCAGCAACAAACTGCGCGAACGCCTGGGATGGTCGCCACGATACGCCGACCTGCGCACCATCGTCGAACACGCCTGGAAATTCGCCAGCCGTAAGTAGGATAGGCCTCCCGGCCTGTCCCAGGGGTGAACGAAGATGGCAAGTGACAGGCCGGGAGGACTGTCCTACTCCAAAACTACTGGCCGGGAGGCCTACCCTGCCAGCGCCAGATTCGCAGCGCATTCGAGCGTGCACAATTCCGGACGCGCTTCGAACAGCGCCTCGTCCATCACTTCCTGACGACCCGCCGCAATCTGCCTCGCAATCGCCGCGCGCCGACGCACTCCCAGCTCATCCTCACTCAACTTCGTCCGCGCCGCGAAGAAGAACTGCGGCTTCCCCCCGCGCAGAAATTCGCGACAGAAGGCGACCGGGCGAATCCAGTCCAGGTCGGTGCGCACCAGCCCCACCTCCTCTTCCAGCTCGCGGCAAATATTGGCCGTGAACAACGCTTCGAAACTGAGCGCCCCGTCCCACCACACCGTTTCGCCCGAGGCGGTGCAGTGGTAGCCGTCCGGGAAGACGCTCTGCCGCGGCGCTCGGCGCGGCAGGTAGGGACGTCCCGCCCCATCGAACACCACCACCGCCGTACCAATCCCGTTAGAGAGCCGCGCATCGCTGAGTGGCGGCAGTCGTCCGCCATACTCCGCCCGCAGCGTGGCGCGCAACTCCCCGGGACCATCCATCGCGTAGTTAGAGCGGATGCCCGCGCTATACGGACACGGCTGCACCCAGAGCGTGCCGGCCTCATATCGCGCCAGCCTCACCACCGTCTCGTCGTACGCCAGTTGCGGCGTGACATCCACTGCCTGCGTGAGTTGGAACTCGCCGGGTTCCCGCCGG
>CAIRBY010001006.1 GCA_903876865.1 uncultured Acidobacteriia bacterium | reverse complement strand
ATGATCGCGGGCGCCTTGATCGATCGCGGTCTGGTGCTTCGCCCATTCGGCGTCACGGTCTACTTCGATATCTGGCTGGTGATCGTGCTCGCGGTTCTCGCCGGGGCCGCGGTCGGCGCGATCAATGGCATGCTGGTGGCGCGCCTCTCGGTGGCTCCCTTCATCGCTACGCTCGGAACCATGTACGTGGCGCGCGGCGCGGCCCTGCTGCTCTCCGGCGGCGCCACCTTTCCCAATCTGGTGGGGCGCGCCGAGCTGCACAATACCGGTTTCCCGTTCCTCGGTTCGGGCTCGCTGCTGCACGTGCCCGTTCCCATCTGGCTGATGGTATTGTTCGGCGGTTGCGGCGCCTTCCTCGCGGCGCGCACGCCCTTCGGCCGCCACGTCTATGCAGTGGGCGGCAACGCGCGCGCGGCGCTATTGGCCGGCGTGCTGGTCAAGCGGATTCAACTGCTGGTCTATGTCCTCTCCGGCTTCTGCTCCGCCGTGGTCGGCCTGATCATTGCCTCGCAACTCGCGGCCAGCCATCCCGCCACCGGTCAATCTTTCGAACTGAACGCAATCGCCGCCGTGGTGTTGGGCGGCACCTCGCTGGTGGGCGGGCGCGGCGGCATCGGCGGCACCATCATCGGCGCGCTCGTCATCGGGGCGCTTGCCGACGGCCTCGTCTTATTGGGGGTGTCGGAATTCTGGCAGATCGTGATCAAGGGGATCGTCATCGTGGTAGCAGTGGTGTTGGATCAATTGCAGCGGAGGCTCAAGTGGTAACTCGGTATTGCATGATTCGGTTTTGCGCAGTGGCATTGGCGGGCTGCCTGCTCGCGCTCGGTTGCGCCTGCGGTTCGGGGCAGCCGGCGAAGAAGATCATGGCGATCATCACGCCGTCGCACGAAAATCCGTTCTTCAAGGCCGAGGCCGATAGCGCCGCCGCGCGCGCCAAAGAACTCGGCTACGACACGCTCGTCTACACCCATGACGATGACGCGCACAAGCAGGACGAACTCTTCGATAGCGCCATCGCCAACCACGCCTCCGCCATCATCCTCGATAACGCCGGCGCCGATGCTTCCGTGGGAGCCGTGCGCAAGGCCAAGGCCGCCGGCATTCCCAGTTTCCTGATCGATCGCGAGATCAATGCCAATGGCATCGCCGCGGCCCAGATCGTCTCCAATAATTATCAGGGCGCAACCCTCGGCGCACAGGAGTTCGTCAATCTGCTCGGCAAAAAGGGCGCATACGTGGAACTCGTAGGCCGCGAGAGCGATACCAACGCCGGCATCCGCACGCAGGGCTATCACGAGGTGCTGGACCGCTACCCCGCGCTCAAATCCGTCGCCCGCCAGAGCGCCAACTGGAGTCAGACCGAGGCCTTCCAAAAGATGGAGACCATCATTCAGGGCCACCCCGAAATCCAGGGCGTACTCGCCGGCAACGATACCATGGCGCTCGGCGCCGCCGCCGCGTTGAAGGCCGCCGGCATGAGCAAAGTGATCGTGGTTGGCTTCGATGGCAGTCCCGATGTGCTCGCCGCCATCCGCGCTCACGAGATTCAAGCCACCGTGCTGCAGCCCGCCGCGCGCATCTCGCGCCTCGCCGTGGATCAGGCCCATCGCTTTCTCACCACCGGCTCCACCGGCGCGCCCGAAAAGCAATCCATCGATTGTGAGCTGGTCAACCCGGCCAATGTGGATCAGTTCGGAGTCTTCGCCCACAAGTAATTCGCCGAAAGCAAGAAGAGAGGCCTATACATGTCTGCTATCACCTTGGGAGTGATCGTCGGGAACCGCGATTTCTTCCCCGACCCTCTGATTACGGAGGCGCGGAAAGACCTCGCGCAGGTCTTCGCCGCCGCCAACATCGAAGCCGTGATGCTCGATGAGACCCAGACCAAACTCGGCGCGGTAGAGACCTGGGAACACGCCCAACGCTGTGCCGCGCTCTTCCGCGCGCATCGCGACAAGCTGGATGGCGTGCTGGTCTGCCTGCCCAACTTCGGTGACGAAAAGGGTGTCGCCGAGGCCCTGAAACTCGCCGAACTCAACGTGCCCGTGCTGGTGCAGGCGTATCCCGACGATCTCAATCAACTCGGCGTGGAGCGCCGCCGCGACGCCTTCTGCGGCAAGATCTCCGTCTGCAACAACCTGCGCCAGTACGGCATTCCCTTCAGTCTCACGGACCTGCACACCGTGCCGCTGCTCGCCGCCGATTTCCAGGCGGACCTGCAGCGTTTCCTCGCCGTCTGCCGCGTGGTGCGCGGCCTCCGGAAGGCCCGCATCGGCGCCGTGGGCGCGCGCCCCAACGCCTTCAACACCACCCGCTACAGCGAGAAACTGCTGCAGGCGGCCGGCATCAGCGTCTCTACCATCGACCTCTCCGATATCTTCGGCCGCGCCGACCGCGTAGCCGATGACGATGCCCGCGTGCGCGACAAAGTGCGCAGCATTCAGGCCTATGCCTCCACCACCGGCGTGCCCGGGCAATCCCTCAGCCGCATGGCCAAATTGGGAGTCGTGCTCGGCGAGTGGATGGAGCAGAACGGCCTCCAGGCCACCGCCATTCAATGCTGGAGTTCCATGCAGCAGAACTTCGGCGTCAACTGCTGCACCATCATGAGCATGATGAGCGAGAACCTCATGCCCAGCGCCTGCGAAGTCGACGTCACCGGCGTGGTCACCATGTACGCCCTGCAACTGGCGTCCGGCGGACCCAGCGCCCTGGTGGATTGGAACAATAACTATGGCAAGGACCCCAACAAGTGCGTTCTCTTCCATTGCGGCAACTGGGCCAAGACCTTCCTGCCCGATGCCCAGGTCGGCACCGCGCCCATTCTCGGCACCACCCTGGGCGAGGAAAATACTTATGGCGCGCTCTCCGGGCGCACCCCCGCCGGGCCGCTCACCTATGCCCGCGTCAGTACCGACGATCGCTCCGGACGCATCCGCGCCTACGTGGGCGAGGGCTCGTTCACGCAGGACCCGCTGGCTACTTTCGGCAGCCGCGCCGTGGCGGAAGTGCCGCGTTTGCAGCAGTTGATGCAGTATATCTGCCGTAACGGCTTCGAGCACCATGCCGCCATGAGCTCTTCCCACTGCGCCGGAGTGGTGGAAGAGGCGCTCGGCCCCTACCTCGGCTGGGACGTCTACCGCCACGGGGCGTAGTACCGCCGATCCCCGGCCGGAAGCGGAATTTCGCACCCCAAACCGTGAATTTGGGGTCGTGTTGTTGCGATATGTAGAGCATTCCAATATCCTGGAGGTTTCACTATGTCCAAGAAGACCCCAATCACAGTCGCCCACGGCGACGGCATCGGACCGGAAATTATGGACGCCACGCTCCAGATTTTGGAAGCGGCGGGCGCGGCTCTTGAAATCGAGACCATTGAGATCGGCGAGAAGGTATATCTGCGCGGCAACTCCGCCGGCATTGACCCTAGCGCCTGGGATTCCCTGCTTCGGACCCAAGTCTTTCTCAAGGCCCCGATCACCACGCCTCAAGGCGGGGGCTTTAAGAGCCTGAACGTGACCACGCGCAAGACGTTGGGCCAGTATGCCAACGTGCGCCCGTGCGTCAGCTACCACCCGTTCATCGATACCAAGCATCCCAATATGGATGTAGTGATCGTGCGCGAGAACGAGGAAGATCTCTACGCCGGCATCGAGTACCAGATGACACCGGAAGTGATGTCCTGCATCAAGCTGATCTCGCGTCCGGGCAGCGAAAAGATCGTGCGCTACGCGTTTGAATACGCGCGCCTCCACAATCGCAAGAAGGTCACCTGCTTCATGAAAGACAACATCATGAAGATGACGGACGGCCTCTTCCACAAGGTCTTCGACGAGATCGGCGTGGAGTATCCCGAAATCGAAAAGGAAGTCTGGATCGTCGATATCGGCGCCGCCAAGATGGCCGACACCCCGACCGCGTTCGACGTGATCGTGATGCCGAACCTCTACGGCGATATCCTCAGCGACGTGGCCGCGCAAATCGCCGGGTCCGTCGGCCTGGCCGGCTCCGCCAACATCGGCGAGAAGTGCGCCATGTTCGAAGCCATTCACGGTTCGGCCCCGCGCCGCGCCGGTCAGAATCTGGCCAATCCCTCCGGCCTGCTCCTCGGCGCCGTGCTGATGCTGGTGCACATCGATCAGCCCGAAGTCGCCGCCAAGGTGCACAATGCCTGGCTGCGCACCATTGAAGACGGCGTGCACACCTACGACGTCTACACCGAAGGCGTGAGCACGCAAAAGGTCGGCACCAAGGAATTCGCGCAGGCTGTGATCGCGCGCTTGGGCCAGCATCCGAATATCCTGAAGCCCGTGACCTACGCGCACCGTCCCCCGGCCAAAGCCGCGGTGGTGCGTCCCGAGGCCGCTGCCGTGGCCATGGAACTCAAGGGCATCGACGTCTTCGTCTACTGGCCCTCGCGCAACCCCAATTCGCTGGCGGATGCCGTCGGCAAACTGGCCGGTGAAGGCCTCAGCCTGCAGATGATCGATAACCGCGGCGTCAAAGTGTGGCCCGCCGGCCGCGCCGAGACCTTCTGCACCGATAGCTTCCGCTGCCGCTTCATCGCCGGGGGCCCGATCGAGATGGGCAAATTGCTGGATGTGGCGCGCCGCATCTCCGATGCCGGCATCGATATCGCCGTCACCGAGACCCTGCGCAACTTCGACGGTCAGTCAGGCTTCACCCTGGCCCAAGGCCAGTAAGCATTCTAAGGGGCCAGACATGAATTCCCGGCGCAGTTTGCCGGGAATTCGCTGTCTGTCCCCGAATTTTCCCGGGGTGCGGAGCCGGGAATTCGCTGTCTGTCCCCGAATTTTCCCGCGCTTGTCCCCGCAGTTGTTCCGCGAATCGCCTTCTGCCCCGCGTGTTATCATGTGGCAGAGAAAGCATCTCTTGGAGGAATTTAACGATGGGTCCGCTGGGTTGGCCGGAAACGGTCTTCATCTTTTTCCTGGCGCTGGTCCTCTTCGGTCCCAAAAAATTACCGGAGCTGGGTCGCACCGTGGGAAAAGCTTTGACCGAATTCCGTAAAGCATCGAACGAACTCAAATCCACGTTCGATCGCGAATTGAAAAACCTGGAGCAGGAAACGGAACTTAAGGAAATCTCGAATCAGTATCAGTCCGATACTTACAGCTACGATTACTCGTCGTATGAATCCACTTACGAGGGTTCCTACGGTACTGAAACGCACGATCACGATTCCACTGCCACTAACCCATCCACTTTAAGCGCATCCGCACCTCAGGACGCTGAATCACCAACCGCTTTGCCGGAAGGCACGGTTGCTCACGGTACAGAAATCGCCGCGGCTCATGAGACCTCTCATGCGGACGGCGGACATGTTTCGGAAATTCCGGCGCATGATTCGCATACGGCGGCTTCCACGGCCGAACATCATACATAACGAATGAATCCATCTGAAGAGCAGAAGGGGGCAAACGCCTCCGCAGCCGGTGACGCGTCTCCCGCCGGAACGCCGGACGCCTTGCAGCCCAATACCGTTCCCCTGGAACCGGCAGTGCCCCCGGCGGCGCCTCCGGTTCAGCCGGCGGACCCGCTGGACAGCTATCAAGATGGATACCCGCATGAGCCGGAACCGGCTCCGGCGGCGGCTCCGGTACGCCCGATGCCGCCGCCGGCGCCGCCTTCTACTCCTCCGGCTACTGCTTCGACCGGAGTCTCCCGTCGCCCCGGCGGCGCCAAGACCCCTCCACCGCCACCGCCCTCCGGCGGGGGTGGTGACGGAGACGAGCCCGATGAAGACGGCATGGTCCGCATGTCGTTCCTCGAGCACCTCGAGGAACTCCGTGACCGCATCATCCGCGCCCTCTGGGGCGTCGCCGTCGCTTTCGTCGTCAGCCTCACGTATTGCAACGCGCTCTGGGATTTCGTCTGCCAGCCAGCTGTCTCCGCCTTGAAGACGCTCGGCTACAAAGAGCAGAACCTGGTGCAGATCGAGCCGATGGAAGCCTTCAATATCATCTGGTTCAAACTGCCCGTGCTGTGCGCCATCTTCCTCTCCGCGCCCTGGATTCTCTATCAGGTCTGGGCCTTCATCGCCCCCGGCCTCTACAAGCGGGAACGCCGTTGGGCCGCGCCCTTCATTCTCGGCGCGGGCGGCCTGTTCATTGTCGGCGGCATCTTCGCCTACTTTGTCATCTTCCGCTTCGGACTCACTTTCCTGTTGAGCATCGGGCAGGGCAATCACGTCGTCGCGATGGTCTCCATGACGGAGTATTTCAACCTCTTCGTCAACGTCACCATGGGCGTCGGGCTGATCTTCGAATTGCCCGTGCTGATCTTCTTCCTCATCCTGCTGAAGATCACCAGCCCCTCGTTCCTCATGAACCACAGCCGGTATGCGATCCTGGCGATCTTCATCGTCGCCGCCATCGTCACCCCGACTCCGGACGTCTTCAACCTGATGCTCTTTGCCATCCCGATGTGTTTCCTGTTTTATTTCGGTATCTTTGCAGGATACATCCTGGTGCTGCATCGTGAGAACCGCCGGTTCCCGTGGAAGAAGGTGCTAACCATAGTTATCCCCGTACTCCTTCTACTAGCTTTAGTGCTATACATGGCTATTACTAAGTATGGTGTCAGGCTGGTACCACACTGGCCTTTCCTGCTCAGATAAACGGGCATTTTTGTAGAAATCCAGCGTTTGTCCGATGTAACATCAGTTGACCACTGGCCTAACCGGCCAGTGGTCTGCCTCCGCAACGCAATGGATCTCTACAAAGCTATTCAGGACCTATACGCCGAAAAGGAAAAGCTGGAGCGCGTCATCGCCTCGCTTGAGGAGTTGCAGCGCAACGCGGGAAACATGCCTGCATTGCCTCCGAAGCTTTCCAAGCGCCGCGGCCGCAAATCGATGGATTCCTCGGAACGGCAGGAGGTCTCCGAACGCATGCGCAAGTATTGGGCCAGCCGGCGCGAGGAAAAGAACCAGGGGCCCCAGGCCAATCTCCAGGTTAATCTCCAGGTCAAACACGCCGATAGCGGCGATGTCTGACATCTCCTGCTCACTTCACTTCTTGAAGAACCACAACCAGTAATACTGCTCGCCCGCTCCATACTGGTGCCTGAGTTCAAACCCGCAGCGCTCGGCCATCTCCGCCGCCTGTTCTGCGGTGAACGCCTCGCCCACCCAGCTCTCGTCGGGTTCCGCCTCTGCCGCGCCCTGCACCTGGAATTTGAATAGCCCCCCCGGCCGTAGCAGGCGGTGCACTTCGCGCACATAGCTCTCGATGATCCGGCGGCTCGGAATGTGCTGGAACACAATTACAGAGAACGCGAAATCCACCTGCACCTGCCGTCCGATCCCGAAGCGGTTCCACCAGTTGTAGGCCACTACCCGCAAATCCCTGCCGTTGTTGTGGAAGATGCGTGCCCCCGGGAAGCCCGCCACCGCCTGCCGCGCCTGCCGCACCATTTCGCGGCTGATATCCACCGCGTAAACCTCGCCGAACAGCCCCGCCAGAGCCCGCGTCACCCGCCCCGCGCCGCAGCCGATCTCCAGCACTTTCATCTGCTTCGGGTCCAGGCCCTGGCAGATGTTTTCCATATCGTTCAGGACCTCTTCAGCCACCGTAGTCTGCCCGGATTGGTAGAATTCCTCGTCCGACCACTGCTCCTGCCCCGTGACTACGTAGTGCCGGGCATTCTCCTTCGCTCTTCGCTCCCAATCCCGTCGCATTTGGGAGACTTGTCTGGTGATTTCTCGGCCTGGCATCTGCTATATTGTAATTGAGTTCAAGTAGTGGGCGACTAGCTCAGCTGGGAGAGCGCTGCGTTCGCAATGCAGAGGTCGGGGGGTATATTCTATGCTGAAAGATAAAAACACCCTTGTTCATGATGTTCCGGATGAGGAAGATTAATTAGATAGTATTACCTGCAACCTACGATAAGCGAAGTGCCTCGCTATGCCTGCTTTAATCGGCATTTT
>CAIRBY010001005.1 GCA_903876865.1 uncultured Acidobacteriia bacterium | reverse complement strand
GACTCCAGCCGCTTCCTGGAAGCCGCCTTCGTGCGCGATTTCGAACGCAACGGCCCCAGCCTCTTCCGCATCTGCCGCACGACGATGTCCGGCTGGATGCGCTATAAGAACGATCCCGACCCGCGCGTCCGCCGCCGCTTCCAGTGGGAAGTGCGCTCGCTCAAATCCGCCTACAGCGCCCTGCTCTGGGCCATGGAGCGCCAGTTGAAAAAGACCGACCCCTCCATGAGCCTGCAGGTCCGCACGCTCCGCCTCGAAGTGGGCCGCGAGTTCGGTCTCGGTTCCAAACTCACCGCCGCCCTGCTCGGCCCCGTCATGCTGCTCACCAGCCATCGCGAACAGAAGCAGCTCGCCGCCGGCAAGACCTACGAACCCGCTACCTTCATCGAGCGCCGCAACTGGACCGCCCAGTCGACCGCGCAGCCGGTTGCCCAGCCCGCGCCTCCAGTAGTGTTCCCCATCTACGAAGAGACCCGCAAAGCCGTCAATCAGTAAGTAGGGCAGGCTGCGCTACCTTCAGGCGAGGGACTGCTTCACGATCCGGCCCAACTGCTCCACCGAGTAGGGCTTTTGCAGGTAACCGGCGATGCCTCCGTCGCCGATCAACCGCCGCACCTCCGGCTCGGAGTAGCCGCTCGTCACAATCACGCGCAGGTCCGGCCGCAGGGCCAGCAACTGCCGTAACGTCTCTTCGCCGCTGAGTCCCGGCATCGTCAGGTCCAGCAGCACCAGTTGGATCTTCTCTCCCAGCGTGCGGATTGCCTCAACCGCAGCCTGTCCGGTGGCCGCCGTGAGCACCTCGTACCCGTAGAGCGTTAGCACGTCCCGAGCCAACTGCGTCACCATCTCCTCGTCGTCCACCACCAGAATGGAGGCATGCCCGCTCAAATCTTCCGGCCGGAGTTCCGGCGGGCGCTCCGCTTCCGGCAGACTCATGGCCGGCAGCAGCACGCGGAACGTGGAGCCGGCGCCCGGAGCCGTGGTCACTTGAATACTGCCCCCATGGGTCCGCACGATCCCCGCCACCGCAGCCAGGCCCAGTCCCCGGCCCTGGAACTTGGTGGTGAAGAAGGGTTCGAAGATCTTCGCCCGGGTGGTGGCGTCCATACCGCAGCCGGTGTCCTTCACCTCAACAAACGCCAGGGAGCGCGAACGCGCCGGCGCCAGGAGCGGACCGTGGCCCACCGCGGCTTCCGCCACAATCACCTCGCCGGTCCGGATCCAGATCGTGCCCGGAATCCCCTCCATGGCATCCACCGCATTCAGAATCAGGTTCATCACGATCTGCTGGATCAGCCCTGGATCGGACTGAACCGCTGAAACCTCCACCACCTCTTCCAGATGAAAGGTGATGTTCCTGAGCACCGTAGCGCGCACAAGATCCACGCACTCCCGGACCATCCGCGGCAAGCTGACCGCCTGCGACAGGCGGATGCCCTTGCCGGCATAGGCCAGCATCTGGCGGGTGAGGTTCGCGGCTTTCTCACCGGCATCGACGATGCGCTGCAGCGTGGGGGCAAACGGACTCTCCCGCGGCAATCTCCCCAGAACCAGACTGGCGCCGCCCACAATCGGAACCAGCAGGTTATTGAAATCGTGCGCGATCCCGGCCGCCAGCAGTCCGATGCTCTCCAACCGCTGCGATTGCCCCAGACTCTCATCGGCGCGCTTGCGTTCGGTGACGTCCATGCTCACACCCCGGACGCACACCAGTTTGCCGCCCTCCGCACCCTCCTCCACATACACGCGCCCGAATTGCCCCACCCAATGGACGGTGGCATCTGGCCAAATCACGCGGAACTCCCTGTGATGGGACTTTCCGGGTACCTGGCCAACCGCACGCCGGATCGCCTCCGCCACTCCCTCGCGATCCTCGGCGTGGATGCAGGCCAGGGCTTTGGCGAAATCGAGCGGCGCGCCGGAAGGCAGCCCGAAGATCCCCCGGCAGACTTCGTCCATGACCACGCGGGCGGAATCGGGATGGTATTCCCAGGTCCCGAGTTGCCCGGCCTCCAGTGCCAACCGGCGCTGCTCAGCGGCCTTCTCCGCGGCAAGTTCGGCGGCTTTCAACTCGCTGATATCGCTGATGGTGAGTTGAGGCTCCTTGCCGGTGCCCGCGACGCTACCCGAAAGGTGAGCCCAGAATCTTCCGTGGCCCGAGCGCACCATGCACAAATCGATCGCCGCGGGCTTGTCAGACACCAGGAGGCGCCTGAGGAAGAAGTGGAAGCGGTCTGCGTCTTCTGGCGCGATAAACCGGCGGACGTTCCGCCCGACCAACCCCGCCCGCCCTTCACCCAACAACCCGGCCGCGGTGCGGTTGATCTCTAGAATCACTCCCGTTTCGCTGATGGTGCAGTAGCCCACCGGCGCCAGTTCGAAGAGGTCGAAGTACCTCGCCCGCAGGCCGTCTGCTTCGATCTGCGCACGCCGCAACTCCTCGTTCTGCAGTTCCAGCTCGATCTGGTGAACTTGCAGCTCATGCAGCACCGTGGCGGCAAGCTCGACGGCTTCGGGCGAAGCTTCATCCGTGAGTGCCACCGCCGGTAGCGCTGCCTGCAACTCCCGGAATCGCGCTTCGGCACGCTGGCGCAGTTCGCCGGCGGCTTCCATCCCGCGCTGGGCGCCGGTTTTCATTTGGCCCCGGCTTTACCGGGACCAGCCTGCTCCGGAGCACTGGCCTCAAGGTTCAGGCCGAACCACTTCACAATTTCGCCACCCGCATCGCGCATCGCGGTAATGTGCGCCCTGAAGGGGCGGAACTCGCCCGAGTGGTGGTGAAGGCGGAACTCCAGATCGGAGCCAGACCCCGCCGCTGCCGCGATCTTCCAGGCGCTCACCAGTCCGCCCCTGTCCTCCGGATGGATCTGCTGCAACCAGCCGAAGCCGATCTGTTTGGCCTCCGGCACCCCCGTGAATTCCAACCACTTGGGATTCAGGTAATCGCAGTTCCCATCCGGCAGGCAGATCCACGCCGGCTGCGGCAGCGCTTCCGCCACCTGACGGAAATGCCTTTCGCTCTCGCGCAGCGCCTCGCGCGCCTGGACCGCGCGCGTGATATCCACAAAACAGATGACCGCGCCTTCGATTACGTTGTCCAGCGTGCGGTAGGGTATGATGCGCATCGAATACCACTCGCCCGCGCGCGCCCGCACCTCCACTTCTTTAGGCACCAGCGTGTCCAGTACGGACTCAACATCGGCTTCGAGACGGTCGTAACCCACCAGGTTCGAGAGCAGGTGATTCACCGGCCGGCCGACATCGCTCAGAATCAGGTTAATGATGCGGGTGACGGCGGGCGTGAAGCGCAGGATGCGCTGCTGATGGTCCACAAAGACGGTGCCGATTCCCGTGCCCGCCAGCAGGTTGTTCATATCGTTATTGGAGCGGGAAAGGTCGAGCACCTTGCTCTGCAGTTCGGCGTTGACGGTAGCCAGTTCCTCGTTGACGGATTGCAGTTCCTCCTTGGAAGTCTCCAACTCTTCATTGGTGGATTGCAGTTCCTCGTTCACGGACTGCATCTCTTCGTTGGAACTCTTGAGTTCTTCGTTGGAGGTTTCCAGCTCTTCATTGGTAGTCTGGAGAAACTCCTCTTTGGCTCGCAGCTCCTGTTTCAGCGCTTCGATCCGGGAGTCTGTGTCCGCACCCTCTTCCACTACGCCGGGAATCGGGGCCGGCGGCGCGGGCGCTTCGGCCAGAATCACGAGGTACAACTGCGTCTCCGTCAACCCATCCGGGTCGTTCTCCACGGGAGCGACGGTCAGGTCGACGCGGGCGACGTGGCCCTTGGAGTGAACCTCAAGCCCGCCGCAGCGCACCGCCGCGCGCGAACTCGCGGCCCGGTAGAGGGCCATGGTCAATTCCCGGTCCAACCCCTGCCGCGCCATCTTGAGAATGTTGTTGACCCCGGTCTCGCCCGGCGCGGGTTCCAGATAGAGACCGGTGTGCCCGTGCAGGTAGAGGATATCGCCCTGAGCGTTGACCAGCGCCCCTGTTGGCGCCACCTCCCGCAGCAGGGGCCTGTTCCACCACCTCGCGCAGCGGTTGTTTTCGCTCCGCGGGCGCCTTGGAAGCCAAGGTTGGAGCCACCCGGTCGATTACCAGCGTGGACTGGAGAAGCCGGCTGGCGAGCGGCCGTTGCAAGGCCGAATCCGTCTTGCGCTGGTAGAGTTTCGACTTGCGGTCCACCACCGAAAAGAGATCTCCAAAATCGCCGATGGTTTCGGAGGTACCCAGAAACAGTTGCCCTCCCGGCTTGAGCGAGTAGTGGAACAGCGGAATCACTTTCTTCTGCAATTGCCCGCCCATGTAGATCAGCAGATTCCGGCAGCAGATCAGATCGAGCTTGGAAAAGGGCGGATCTTTGATCACATCCTGTTCGGAAAACACCAGACTGTCGCGAATTCGCTTGTTGATCCGGTAGGAGCTGCCATCCGCCTCCATCGTGAAATACCGTGCCAGCCGCTGCGGAGTCACGTCCGAGGCGATACTCGCCGGATACACGCCTGCGCGCGCGGTCGCAATCGCCATGCTATCGATATCCGTGGCGAACACCTGCACATGGAACGTCTGCTTCAGAGCCTCCTGCCGCTCCGCCAGCAGAATCGCCAGCGAGTAGGCTTCCTCCCCCGTGGAGCAGCCCACCGACCAGACTCGAATGACACCACCCGGCAGGACGCCCGCGCACAGGGCCGGGATCACCTGCTCCTCCAGCAACCGGAACGCGTCCCCATCGCGAAAGAAGCGCGTCACTCCGATCAACAGGTCGCGGAAAAGCGCCTCCACCTCCGGCGGCGACGACTGCAAATACCGGACGTAATCCTCCAACGAAGTAATTTGGTGGACGGCCATGCGGCGCTCGATGCGGCGATGGATGGTACTCACCTTATACTGGGAAAAATCGTGACTGGTCTGGGCCCGCAGCAGCACGAAAATCTTGCGCATCGAGTTCTCGGCTTTGGGCGTCGCCACACCTTTGGCCGCAGCCAGGCGCCCGAAGGCGTGGGCCACGTACGCAATCAACTGGGCGGCCATCTCCGCGGGAGGCAGTTCGTAATCCACCATCCCGGTGTTGATGGCGTTGCGGGGCATGCCGTCATACTCGGTGGACGCCGGGGTCTGCGCCATCACCATCCCGCCCTCGCCCTTGATGGCGCGCACGCCGAGCGTGCCATCGCTGCCGGTGCCGGAAAGTACGATGCAGATGGCGCGCTCGTGCTGATCCTGCGCCAGGGAACGGAAGAAGAAATCGATTGGCAGGCGCTGCCCGCGGGGGGCGGAGGGCTCCAGCAATTGCAGCGCGCCGTTCAGAAACGCCATATCCCGGTTGGGAGGGATGATATAGGCGCAGTTCGGCTGCACGACCATGCCATCCTCCACTTCAAAGACCTTCATCCGCGTATAGCGCCGGATCAACTCGGTGAGCATGCTCTTGTGGTCCGGCGCCAGGTGCTGCACCAGCACGAAGGCCATGTCGGGGTCCATACTTGCGGGCATGCCGGAAAAGAATGCTTCAAACGCAGCCAGGCCACCGGCCGACGCGCCAATACCGACAATCGGGAAGCCTGGAGTGGCAGCTTCCGCCGGGGCCTCTGCGGGGAGTTCTGCCGGGCGTTCTGCCGCGGAGGATTCCAGCTCTGTTTCGCGCTCTTCGCCATTGCCCAGATCGGTTGCCATCATACACATAGTACTCGCTTTTCAATCGGATTGATAGCTCCCAAACTCCTCAGGGAGCTAAGACTTAGTTAGCGGTTACAACTTAGTAGGGTACAGGTATCGCCTGCCAAACAACCCCCAAGAGTTGGCAGGCGGAACCGCCTGCCCTACCAAAGACCGCTGCGCCGCTCGCCAAATCTTCTGGCCGAGAAGCGCGCCATGCCGTCGGGCATCGTGAAGATCTCCAGCAGGGCCGCACTGTCGGGCGAGGTGGAGGAACTCACGATCGGCCGGTAGTAGCCCTTGCTGGCCAGAAACAGTGTCCGCTGCATCCCCGGCGCTTCCGCCGGAGCGTGGAACACTACTTCCGCGCTATCGCCCTTTGCCGCCTCGTAATAGACTCCATCGGAGCGCCGCAACTCCTTGAGCACATTCACGCCAGCCTGGCTTCGCGCCGCCCACGGCGCAATCCGGATCCGCTCCGGCGCCTTGGCGGTACTGTAATCGGCCGCCACCGCGTTGAGCGCCCAGAAGCCCGCCGGAGGCTGCAGACGGATGCGGAGGCGGTCGCCCGGCACATGGCTCACATCCAGCGGCACCACCCGCGCGCCCATCGCTCCGCCCTGCAGCACGCCCCGCACCTGCCATCCCGAAGGCTCCTCCACCCAGACCTTCAGCGTGTAGAGATCCTCCCGCGAACTCCAATCGCGGACCGCCTGCACCTCCGCCGGATTGCGGTCCAGCACCGCCATCCGCGCTTCCATCTCCCGCCCGTACAGCTCATAAAGCGTCAAGAGCATGTGGATGCCCCAGGTGCTGGTGCCGCCGTGCACCAGCAGGTTCGCCGTCCGCGCCTCGGGCGGCTTGGCGAAGGTCAGTTCCAACTCGTGCCGCAAGCGGTCGTCGGGCGAATTCGCCGGCGGCGCTTCCCAGATGCGGTGATCGTCCGCCGCCAGCCACGGCAACAGGTCCGTACCGGTCTCGTCGCGGGCCGCCACTGGAGCGCGGGAATCCGCCATCAGATACACTTTGCCTTCGCCATCGGTCGCCACCCGCGTGCCGCGATCGTGATCCACCACCCACAATTCCAGCGAATCCGTGAAGTCCCTCTCCTCCAATTCATCGGCAACGCGAATCCGGTAGACGCCGCCGTCCGCGCGCAGCTGCGGCAGTTCCGAATAATCGGTTCTCTCCAGCCCACGCGAAACCGCGCCTCCATACAACTCCGCGTCCCGCAGGTACTGTTCCCCATCCCAGGAATAGACAAAGGGGCAGCCCATGCCGGAAGTGGCAGGCTTTGTCGCCCCGGCAACCAGCACGGCGACTCCGGCAACCACCGCGACCGCTGCGCTCACCCCCACCACCAACGCTACCGTCTTCCCCTTGGAGATGCTCTTCTGCATCACCCACAGCCGCTCCACCTGCGCGAGCGCCAGGTGAAACTCCGCGCCCTTCACCTTGCCGTTCACCACCCCATCGGCAAAGAAGCCGGTGCCCAGGTCGAATTGCACCTCTTCGCCCTTCACCGTGGTCACCCCGACAATCTGCACCACTGCCGGGTTCCTGACCTGCGCGGTTGGAATGCGCTGCTGCTTCATCGCTCCCGCGCAGGCGATCAGCGCAAGTGCCGCCACCGCCGGAAGGATCCGCCACACCAGGTTCTTCGAACGCTTCGTCATCGGTCACCTCTCCAACACGAATTGCCCCGTTGCCTGCCTGCCCGCCCGCCTACTGGCGCGGCTTGCGCGGCTCCTCGTCCTGATACTCCACCGGTTTGCCGGTGCGCGCCTCCAGAATCGCGAGTACGGAATGCACATCGCGCTGCTCCACGCGGAAGACCAGCGCCTGCGGTTGCGCCTCCGCATCTTCGAACATCAGAGTGATGAAGTGCTTGCGCGATTTGCTCAGCAGAAAGAGAGGCGAAACGAGGACCGCTTCCGCATACCTCCGGTCCACATCCTGCCCGTACTTCAGGATGCGGACACTCTGGAAGGGAATCCGCAGTTCGCCGGCCGCGGAATGAAACACCATGGAACCGGCGCCGCCCGGGTCCAGGCGCGCGGCAGTCCTGCCCGTCAGGCCGCGCAAGGTTCCACCCACGAGTTCGATCTTGAATCCCGCCTGCGCCGCCAGCACGCCGCAGCACAACGCCGCTACTATGAAACCTCGGATCATCCAGACACTTCCTTGGAACCGGGGCCGCCCATTTGGGACTTATAGATCCGATTTAGTATACACCCCGCCGCAAGCGGTGGAAATCCGGCTAAGATAACATCCAATGAAGCTCGACCGCCTCCTGCTTGTCTCAGCCAGCGCCCTCGCCTGCGCCCTGTCTCTGCCCGCCGCTGAACCGTTTCCCGAGAAACTCACCGTGCCAGGACTCGCGCAGCCCGTGGAGATTCTCAAGGACCGCTGGGGCATCGCCCACATCTACGCCAAAAACGAAGCCGATCTCTTCTTCGCCCAAGGCTACAACGTGGCCCGCGACCGGCTGTTCCAGCTCGAACTCTGGCGCCGCCAGGCTACCGGCACAGTGGCGGAGATCCTCGGCAAAAAGGAACTCAAGCGCGATACCGGCAACCGCCTCTTCCAGTTCCGCGGCGATCTCACCCAGGAACTCAATTGGTATCACCCGCACGGCAAGGCGATCGTCGAGGCCTTCGTGAAAGGCATCAACGCCTACATCGCCGATACGCGGAAGAACCCCGCCCTGCTCACGCCGGAGTTCGCCCTGCTCGGCAT
>CAIRBY010001004.1 GCA_903876865.1 uncultured Acidobacteriia bacterium | reverse complement strand
GGGTCTGGTTCTCATACTGGTCACGCGACCTCCCGAACGGCCTTGCGGAGCGGTCGCAGGGTGAGTTCAACCGCCGGTCCCCACCTGTCACTCAGAGCCAGGGCTCGCAATTGGACTATGTGCTGGCCGGTCTCTTCCTTCCATCGTGAGCCGCAGCGCTTGAGGCGGACCTCAAAGAGACTCTTGCAGGTCGCTTCGACAACGCCGCTGCCTAGGGCCAGCCCGAGCCGTCGGGCTTCCGCGTAGTTCATCCGGTCGGCTTCCTGGCTGTGGGTCCTGAGATAGGTGATTGCTGCGTGGACGGGTCGCTCCTCACCAACGAACACCTGTTCCTTCCCCGAGGCAAGCAACTCCTCAAGGATAGCCGTCGCGGCGCTCTCCCGGTTGAGGAGGTTCATCTTCCAGCGCCGTAGTCTCCCTTCCGCAGGCTCCTCCCCGTCAAAGACCCGGGCGGCCGCTGCCAGCTTCTCGGTGAGGTGGTACAGGTCCACGAGCCGATAGGGCTGCTCCCCGAACCGCTCCGCGGTGAACCCCGCTTCAAGAAGGTTCCACATCTCGGGAGCGCCATCGCAGATCAGTTCGAGCTTCAGGCCGGGCCTCTTGCTCACCAGGGTGGCCACGTCGCAGACCAGCCGGTCCCGCATCCCGGTCACGTCCCCCTTGGGCATGCTCCCGTAGCGGATCGTGTGGAGCGCCTCGCCCTTTTCGTCGTGCACACTCAGCGTCCCGCAGTAGGCCATCCGAAAGTTCCTCTCGACCGGCTTCTTCGGCGCCCCCTTCTTCGGCCGGCCTACCGGACGGGTCAGCGGCTCTTCCATCGGCACGCTCACCCGGTCCAAGGAGATGCTGATCGACCGCACTTCCTCCGGGATCTCGTAGGCGTCGATCAAGGCATCCTCGATGTCCTGGTGGTCTGCCACAGCCAGCGCCCCGACGAGGTGAGCGACGCGCTCGAAGCTCGAACGGCTATACGGAAGCCGCCCGAGTTCCCCTGCACCCGTCTCCGCTTCCCGCGAAGTCACCTGCTGTACTCCGTGAGCGATCGCACGTGCCGTTCGCGGAAGCCATCCGTCGCCGACCACCCCGGCCCGCAGGCTCACCGCGTCGACCACCCGTGCCCCAGGCTGACCCCCGCGCTGCCCGGATTGGCGGTAGAGAGACCGCTCCACCGACACCGACCCCGCCATCGTGTGGTACGGCGCCTCACACCGCCCGACGCGCGTGTACCGCAGACCCCCGATCATTACCGCCGGGACGTCTATGTCGAGCGCCTCGAGAACCGCCCTGTGGGCAGCGCGCTCGATCCCGCCCGTCTGGTCCGAGATTTCCCCCTCCACCTTCCCGTAATCGACCGCCTTCCCACCCCCGTGGCGCCCCAGTGTCGCCTGAAGTTCGGCCAGCGTCGCGGCCATCGCCTCGCCGACCCCCCTGAGCTCCTCCGGCACCTCTATAACGAGCTTGGCCATGCAACCGCCTCCCGTCAGAGCCTGATCTCTCAGACTCTTTTACCAAATCTGGAGGCTTTTGTCCAGGATGAGGGCCAGACCCCAGGGCAGCGTCGAGAAAATTGACGGTGGACTTCAAGCCCGTTCGGGAAGAGATTTGACGGCCGGCAGGGTCCTCGACCCGGACTCTTGAGGCTGCTGGGGGGATGACAGGACGGAACTCCAGCCCGTGAGCCGCGGGGGCTTACCGGATCTGCCCGAAGTGGGAAGCAGGCCCGAGGTTCCCGGCCTTGAGGGGGGGGGCGGCTTTCTACGCTCCGATCAGTTGCAGGGTCAGGTAGAAGAGGGCTGCGAGCTTCCGGATGGGCTTGGTCCAGCCCTGGCCGGGAGCGACGACTCCAAGCATGGCGAGGGCGAGGTTTCGCAGGCTGGCCATGTTCCGTGGACCATGTTTGGTGCGAATCCGGCACCGATCCTCGTCGTAGGCCATATCGCGCACCCAGTGGAGGCTTTCGATGCACCAGTGGCCCCGGACCAGCGCGAGTAGTTCTGCCGGGCTTGCCTTCTCGGGCGACAGGCTCGTGATGATGTAGGCGGTCTCGGCGGACTCCACACCGGTCTTGACGTCCTTGCGCGTACGTTCGATGCGCGCGACCTGACCGACGGATGGGAACTCGGCGTACCCGTTCAGCTCCGTGCTTGTGGCAATCCGGCGCGCTTCGATGCGGCCATGTCCCTTTTCGAGCGTCTCAGCCTGAGGGGGGAAAAGAACCCGTGGAGAACAGGTCTTCGATGTCCTTCTTCAGGGTCGGTTGGTTGTCTTTGACCACGAAGATGTAGTCTGCCTTCTTCTCGTCGACGAGCCACTTGGCAAACGCGGTTTGTGTGTGCATCGCGTCGGCCGTGACGACCTTCCCGTTCAGGTCCAAGCGCGAGAGCAACGCCGGCGCCTCGGTGATCTCGTTCGCCTTGGCTCCCACCGACCGCTGCGCAAGGGCAACCCGGGTCCCGTGGACCACGGCCGCGAGCAGGTGGATCTTCTCGCCATTGGCCTGCGCTGCCCGTAGCGTCTTGCCGTCGATCGCGATCGCCTGGAGCCCCTTCTGACCCCGATACAGCGTCGCCAGCCACGGCTCCAGCGCCTTGTCGATCACCTCTGGGTCGATCATGCTCAGCAGTACTCGGAACACCCTCTCGCCGGGGACCGGTCGCCCTTGGGTCTTCGGGTTCTTCGGACAGGCAAGCCGCTTCCTCTGTCGCTCATTCAGCCGTGAGGCAAACTCCGCCATTGCCTTCCACCCTCGCGCTCCCGCCAGAGTCGCGCAGATCGCGATCCCCAGTACGCACACCAACGGGTACTGCCTCCCTTGTCGTCCCCGGGGATCAGGAATTCGGAGCAGGACACCGATCAAATTGCCCGTCCGTCGTCCGTCCAGCTTCAGCTTCGACACCCTCGTCCCCTCCTTCACGCCGGACGCCGGGTCCCTCAGCTGCTCGACCGCCCTCTTCACCAACGGCCGCACGAGCAGGAGCTTGGGCTTCCCGTGCTCTACCCACCCGCCGGAGTCACGGGCGAATCCCCTCGTCAGGCCCAGCGTTTCCCACCCAGCTGCCCGGTAGCAGGTCCCCGTGTACCGCTCCGGGTCCACGAACGTCTCGGCCAGCAGCACCGGATGGCCATGGATATCGTTCCAGTCCGACGACAGCCGCCGTACCGTCAGCCCCAGTACCCGCGAAGCCAGGTTCGCAATCCGCACCCCAGGCAAGATCAGGAAACGGGCGTTGTTGACCACCAGCCTCAGCCGCTGCCACTGGACCATCTCCGGCCACCCGATCCACCGATCCCGCGGGCCGCACTTGAACGCCCCAGAGCACCACCCGATCAACGCAACCCATTCCCCGTCCAGCTGCGCCACGTACCGCAGCGACTTGCCGATCAAACCCACCGACCTCAGGTAGTGCGCCTCGCGCATCGTCCGATCCCAGCGTTCCCTCTCCGCTGCCAGCGCCAGTCGAACCTCGACTCGCCGGAGCGTCCCCGCCGGGACGACCGATTTCGACTCCTCGATCACGAATAGAGGTATACCAATTTCGTAACCGAAAAGCCAGCGGCGTCTATAAGTCGTTGAGACTCAATTGGTTAGGCCGGTTTCCAAACCCCGCCCTGCTCGCCCGCGCCCGGCTCGCCGAGCCGTTGACCCGCGTTCACGCGTCGGCGATGCGCTTGGTCGCCTGGCTACCGGAGTGAAGACCCGTCGTCCGGGGGAAGGAGTGCGGACTGGACGACGACGTGAACTGACCGGCCATCAGAAGGGTGGAG
>CAIRBY010001003.1 GCA_903876865.1 uncultured Acidobacteriia bacterium | reverse complement strand
CCGATGGAGGGCTGGTGCTGGGCGTCTGCAACGGCTTCCAGATCCTGGTGGAAGCGGGCCTGTTGCCGGGCGCGCTGGTCCGCAATCGCGGCCTCAAATTCATCTGCCGCGAAGTGCGCCTCGGGGTGGGGACGACGAATTCGCCCTTCACGTCCGCGGCGCGGAAAGATCAGGTGCTGCGCTTCCCCATCGCGCATGGCGAAGGCTGCTATGTGGCCGACGAGCACACGCTCGACGAACTCGAAGCCGAGGATCGCGTGGCCTTCCGCTACCTGGACAATCCGAACGGTTCGCTGCGGGATATCGCGGGCGTACTGAACAAAGAGCGTAACGTGATGGGGCTGATGCCGCATCCGGAGCGCGCCACCGAACCCTTGATGGGCTCGAGCGACGGACTGGTGGTGTTTCAATCCATGTTGCAGTTCGCAGGGGTGGCCAAATGAGCACGGCATTCGCACCGGAAATCATCGCCCAGCATCAACTGACGCCCGGCGAGTATCAGAAGATCGTTTCGATTCTGGGCCGCGACCCCACCTACACGGAACTCGGCATCTTCAGCGTGATGTGGAGCGAGCACTGCTCATACAAGAGCTCGCGCATCCACCTGAAGAAGCTGCCGACGCGCGGCAAGCTGGTGGTGCAGGGTCCGGGGGAGAACGCGGGGATCATCGATATCGGCGGCGGGTATGTGATCGCGTTCAAGATCGAATCGCACAATCACCCGAGCTTCATCGAGCCGTTTCAAGGCGCGGCGACGGGCGTGGGCGGCATTTTGCGCGACATTTTCACGATGGGCGCGCGGCCGATCGCGGTGATGGATTCGCTGCGTTTCGGGCGGCTGGATTCGCCGGAGACGGGGGCGCGCAATCGCCGCATCGTGAGCGGCGTGGTGGCTGGCATTGCCCATTACGGCAACTGCTTCGGTGTGCCGACGGTGGGCGGGGAGTGCATCTTCGAGCCGGGCTATGACGGCAATCCGCTGGTGAATGTGTTCGCGCTGGGCGTGTGCCGCAAGGAAGACGTGTTCTACGCGAAGGCGGCGGGTGTGGGCAATCCGGTGATTTATGTGGGCGCGCGCACGGGGCGCGACGGCATACACGGCGCCTCCATGGCGAGCGCGGAGTTCACGGAAGAATCGAAGCAGAAGCGGCCCAATGTGCAGATGGGCGATCCGTTCATGGAGAAGCTGCTGCTGGAAGCCTGCATCGAGGCGATGAAGACCGGCGCCATCGTGGGCATTCAGGATATGGGCGCGGCGGGGCTGACCTGCTCCACCTGCGAGATGGGAAGCCGCGGCGAAGTGGGAATCGAGATCGAACTCGACCGCGTGCCGCAGCGCGCCGAAGGCATGACGCCCTACGAAATCATGCTAAGTGAAAGCCAGGAGCGCATGCTGCTGGTGGCCGATAAGGGGCGCGAGCAGGAAGTGTTCGACGTCTTTAAGAAGTGGGGGCTCGAAGCGGCGGAAATCGGCATCGTGACCGACGATGGCAAGCTGCGCGTGCGCCATCACGGCGTGATTGTGGCCGAGTTGCCGAATCGCGAACTCGCCGATGAAGCGCCGCTCTACGACCGGCCTTACACCAAGCCGGTGGTGGCTCCGGCGTTGCCCGCCGCGCGCGTGGAAGCGGATGTGCAGAGTGCGCTGCCCACGCTCCTGGCCGCAGGGGACATCTGTTCCAAGCGCTGGATCTGGGAGCAGTACGATTACCAGGTGCGCACGAATACGTTGACGAAGCCGGAACAGACGGATGCGGCGATTGTGCGCGTGAAAGAGACGGGCACGTCGGTCGCGATGGCGCTGGATGGCAACGGGCGCTACAGCTACCTTTCGCCGCGCGAGGGCGCGAAACTCGCGGTGGCGGAGTGCTGCCGCAATCTTTCGGTGGTGGGCGCGCTGCCGGTGGCGGCGACGAATTGCCTGAACTTCGGCAATCCGGAGCGTCCGGAGATCATGGCGCAGCTGGTGGAGGCGATCGAGGGAATCAGCGAAGCTTGCCTGTTCTTCGACACGCCGATCACGGGCGGCAACGTGAGCTTGTATAACGAGACGCTGGGCGAAGGTATTTATCCCACGCCGGTGATGGGCATTGTCGGCCTCATGAAGACGGTCGCGCCGGTGACGATCCCGTTCAAGAACGCGGGGCGCACGGTGATGCTGCTGGGCGGCGCGGGCACGTGCGACGAGACGCGCTTCGGCGGCACGCAGTACGCCAAGGAAATCGAGCAGCAGTTGTGGGGACTGCCACCGGCGCTGGATCTGGATCGCGAGAGGCGGGTGCAAGAGGCGATTCGCGAGATTGTTGCCGAGGGCCTGGCCGAATCGGCGCACGATCTGAGCGATGGTGGCCTTGCCGTGGCGCTGGCGGAGTGCTGCATGGGGCCGGCGGAGATCGGCGCGGCGATCGATGTGGATAGCGATCTGCGGCCGGAGATTCTGGCCTTCCACGAAGGTCCGTCGCGGAT
>CAIRBY010001002.1 GCA_903876865.1 uncultured Acidobacteriia bacterium | reverse complement strand
GGCAATCGAGCCGTTGATGCGCGCGGCCCACTCTCTCAAAGGGGCGGCCCGGATCGTAACGCTGGATCTCGCCGTCAAGCTCGCGCACGCCATGGAGGATATGCTGTCGGCGGCCCAGCGCGGGCAATACCGGCTGAGATCTTCCGATGTGGACAAGCTGCTGTCCGCCAACGACGTGTTTCTCCGGCTTGCCGCGACGGAGGCCATGGGCATTCCGGCGGCCCTGGCCGCGGAGGAGAGTGTCATCGGGGCCGTCAGCCAGGAACTGCGCGATGCGCTGGCACATCCGGCGGCCGAGCCGGCGGCCCAGTCGCCCGCACAGCCGCATGCGCAGCCGCCCGCCAAGCCCGCTCCCGGCCCCGAGCCTGCGCAGGCGCCACCGCAGCCGAAACCCAAACCCGCGGAAAAGTCCGATGACGGCTCGGTGCGGGTGTTCGTCGAAAACCTGAACCGGCTCACCGGCCTGGCCGGGGCGTGCCTGGTGGAGACCCGCACGTTGCGGCCGCTTGCGGCCGCGCTCGAGCGCATCAAGCAGGGGCAGCGGTCGCTCGGTTCCACACTGGAGCAGGCGCTGGAGGCTCTCAATGCCGGCGCCGTGGCCGACGTCCAGGCACGGCTGGAGGAGGCGCTGGGGCACATCGAGCGCATCGAAACCCTGCTGCCGGCCCACATCTCCGACTTCGACCGCTTCGCGCGCAAACTGGAACTGCTCGCCGACCGGCTTTACGACGAGTCCGTGATGAGCCGCATGCGGCCCTTCTCCGATGGCCTGCACGGCTTTTCGCGCATGGTGCGCGATCTGGCGAAGAGTCTGGGCAAGTCGGTGGAGTTCGAGATCCGCGGTGAGTCCACCCACGTGGACCGGGACATTCTGGAGAAGCTGGAAGCCCCGCTGAATCACCTGTTGCGCAACGCGATCGACCACGGCATCGAGCCGCCGGAGGTGCGCCTCGCGGCCGGCAAGCGGGCGGAAGGAAAACTCATTCTCGAGGCGCGCCACGTCTCGGGCGTGCTGGAGATCGTGGTGGCCGACGATGGCGGCGGCATCGACCTGGACCACCTGCGCGCCAAGGTGCTGGATCGCAAGTACGCCACGCGCGAAGTAGTCGAGAGCCTCAGCCCGGCGGAGCTGCTCGATTTCCTGTTCCTGCCCGGCTTCTCCACCGCCAGCCAGGTCACCGAGATCTCCGGGCGCGGGGTGGGTCTGGATATCGTCCAATCCATGGTGCGCGAAGTGGCCGGCAACTGCCGCATCGAAACCCGCCCGGGCCAGGGCACGAGGTTCATTCTGCAACTGCCGCTGACGCTTTCGGTGGTGCGGACCCTGCTCGCCGAGATCGGCAAGCAGACCTACGGCGTGCCGTTGACCCGGATCGACCGTGTCCTCCGCCTGGCGCCTTCCGAGTTGCAGGTGGTGGAGGACCGGCAGTTCTGCCGCTACGGCGACCGGACGATCGGGCTGGTGGATGCGCAGCAGGTGCTCGAACTGCCGCAAGTTCCGCGCGAATCGGAAGCGCTTTCCATTCTGGTGCTGAGCGACCGGTTGAACCGTTACGGGTTGGTGGTGGATCGCTTTCTGGGGCAGCGCGATCTGGTGGTGGTCCCCCTGCATCCGCGTCTCGGCAAGGTGCCCAATGTGAGCGCCGGGGCGATTCTGGAAGATGGCGCGCCGGTGCTGATTCTGGACGTGGACGATCTGGTTCGCTCGCTCGACAATCTGCTGGGCCAGGGCGCGCTGCGCAAGGTCGGGCAGCGGGAGGGCGCTGCCAGGTCCGGACGCAAACGCATCCTGGTGGTGGACGACTCGCTCACAGTGCGCGAAGTGGAGCGCCGCCTGCTGGAGCATCGCGGCTATCTGGTCTCGCTCGCGGTGGATGGCATGGACGGCTGGAACGCGGTACAGGCCGGGGGCTTCGACCTGGTAGTTACGGATGTCGATATGCCGCGCATGGACGGGATCGAACTGGTGAGGCGCATCAAGAGTGCCCGGCATACCGCCGCAATTCCGGTAATGATCGTTTCTTACAAAGACCAGGAGGAGTACCGGATGAAAGGCCTCGAGGCCGGCGCGAGCTATTACCTGACCAAGAGCAGCTTCCAGGACGAAACCCTGGTGAACGCGGTGCAGGAGTTGATTGGGGAGCCCACGCTAGGATGATTGTTCCATGAGAATCGCCATCGTCAACGACTTGTCCATGGCCGTCATACTGATGCGGCGCATGGTGTCCTCCGTGCCGGAATATGAGATCGCGTGGACCGCCGCCGATGGCGCGGAGGCGGTGGAAAAGTGCGCGCGGGATCGGCCCGATCTGATCCTGATGGATCTGATCATGCCCGTGATGGATGGCGTGCAGGCCACTTGCCGCATCATGAAGAACACGCCGTGCGCCATCCTGGTGGTCACGGCGAGCGTGGGCGGCAATGCATCGAAGGTGTTCGAGGCCATGGGCTGCGGGGCGCTGGATGCCGTGGCCACGCCCGCCGTGGCCGATGGCGGCGCGGAACTGCTGCGCAAGATCGAGCGCATCGGCCGGCTGATTGGCGGCCCCGTACGGCCGGTGGCCGCACCCGTGCCCGCCGCTCCTCTGCCCGGTCAATTGCCGCGCCTGGTTGCCATCGGCGCTTCCACCGGCGGCCCCAAGGCGCTGGCCACCGTGCTGCGCGGGTTGCCGCCCACGCTGGATGCGGCCGTTGCGATCGTGCAGCATCTGGATGTGCAGTTCGCCGGCGGCCTGGTGGATTGGCTCGCCGAGCAGACGGAAATGCCGGTTTCGCTGGCGCGGGAAGGCATGCGCCCGGAGGCCGGAGCGGTATTCCTGGCGGGCACCAACGACCATCTGGTGCTGGGCGCCGATTTCGCGTTTCACTACACCGCCGAACCGGTCGACTACCCCTACCGGCCATCCGTGGACGAATTTTTCATGAGCCTGCGCCACCACTGGAACCGCTCGGGTCTCGCGGTGGTGTTGACCGGCATGGGCCGTGACGGTGCGCGCGGCCTGCTGGCTCTGCGCCAGGCAGGCTGGCATACCATCGCGCAGGACGAACAGAGCAGCATCGTGTACGGAATGCCGCGAGCCGCCGCGGAGCTGGGCGCTGCCGGCGAAGTGCTGCCGCTCGACGGCAT
>CAIRBY010001001.1 GCA_903876865.1 uncultured Acidobacteriia bacterium | reverse complement strand
TCATAGTATGAGGTTTGGGGCGCGGCGCGGGAGGGGCGGAGCTACCACATCAGGCGGAGGTCGAGTTTGAAGAGGCGGGAGGTGGTGACGGCGCCATCCTCGGGATCCTGGAGGCGATCGCGGCCGTAGCTGGCGCGCGCGAGCACGTTGCCGCGGGCGGTGAGCGCTTTGGAGACTCCCAGATTCCAGGCGGCGGTGGGCTGCGCGGGAGCGCCGGCGAGGGTCTGGTTCATGCGGTCGTAGCGGGCCATGACGGCGAAGCCGCGCTGGATGTAGTAATCGGCCTCGGCGCGGAAGCCATCGGAGGTGAAGCGGGTGAGACGCGCCGCGGGCGCAGCCTGCCAATCGTCGTCACTGCGCAGATAGCCGCCCAGCAGATCGAGCTTATCGAAGAAGAGATAGTTGGCGAACAGACCGTAGCGGCGGAGGGTGGGGCGGAAGGTGAACCCGCCGCTCTCGCCCTGATTCTGGAGCTGATCCTTTTTGCCGTAGTAGGTCATGAAGGTGACGCCGCCATCGGGTCCGAACCAGTAGTCGGCGTCGAGCCAGAGGTTGGTGGTGTTGCGGGCGGAGTGATAGAGAAGTTCGCTGCCATCGGGGCGGAGGCCGTTGTTCACTTTCGCGGTGATGGCGAAGACGCGTTTGAAATAGCTGGAGGCCCAGGTATAGCCGGCGGCGACGGCGAGCGGGTGCTGATCGAGCGAGAAATTGACGGGGCTGCTTGCGGTGAGCAAGGGAGCGGGCTCGGGGAAGAGGTTGTAGAACATGGCGGCGCGGGTTCCCTCCCCTTCCTGCACGTGCATCTGCCCGGCCTTCACGAAATAGCTGCGATTGGCGCGTCCGGCGGTGTAGCTGAAGACGGCCTGTTCGAGAAAGGGAGTGCCGCCATCCTGGGAAAGGTCGAGTTGGGTGAAGTAAGAGAAGCCGCTGGCGGGCACGGCGCCGGCGGCGAAGACGGCGACCTCATCCAAGTTGAACTTGGAATGGGCAACGGCCGCGGCGCCCTCGCCCTGGGTGCGCTCCTGAGAGAAGCTTCCCTGCCCCACGACGGCGAGCGAGTTCATCACGTTGAAGCGGATCGCCTTGTCGAGATCCTTCACCTTGGGCACGCTGCGGGAGGCATCCATCTCTTCGGGAGGCATGCGGTATCCGAGGCGCTTGAAGGTGTAGCCGTTCTTGTTCAGGGCGGGCGGAATGGTATGGCACGTGTAGCACTTCACGCCGAACTTCCGGGCGAAGGCGGGAACGGCTTGGGCGGGTCGCGGAATCATCAGCAGGAGCAGTAGCAGCGGCGCGATCGCCGTTGGCCAGAATGTGCTTCGCGGGTGAGCCATCAGGGTACTATCGCACACCCGGAGCCATTCGCTGAACTCCGATTCAGGTCCGTGCGGCGGGGGCTCTGCGGCGCACGCTGGTCAGGGCCACGCTGGCCAGAATGATGGCGGTTGCCACCAGCGTGCGGACGGTCACGGGTTCCCCGGCGAAGGCCCAGCCCAGGAAGACGGCCACCACCGGATTCACATAGGAATGGGTGGAGACAATCGCGGGGGAACTCACCTGGAGCAGCCAGGTATAGGCCGTGAAGGCCACGAGCGAGCCGAACACGATGAGGAAGCCGAGCGAGACGACGGACCGGGTGGTGAACGCCGAGGCGTGCAACTGCGCGCCTTCGCCGAGCGCGAGCCCCGTCAGCCACAACAGCGTGCCGCCGCAGAGCATCTGCATGGCGGCGAAGGTGGCGAGGGGGGTCTTGGTGCGCACGCCGCGCGAGTAGATCACGCCGATGGCCCAGAAGATTTCGCAGACGACGATGCCGAGCGCGCTCCAGCCTTCGGCCTGTTGCCCGGTGAAGCGGAGCGGCACCAGCATGGCCACGCCCGCGAAGCCGATGGCGATACCGGAGAGCACCCTGGGCGTGAGTTCCGAGCCCTGGCCGCGGAAGCGGGCGAGCAGGACCATCCAGATGGGCAGGGTTGCGGAGAGCAGCGCCGCGAGGCCCGAAGAGAGGCGCAACTCGGCCCAGGCGAGCAGGCTGTGGCAGCCGAGGAAACAGAACGTGCCGGCGATCAGCGCACTCCGCCACAGGCGCGGTTCGGGCTTCCACTGGCCGCGCGCATACTGCCAGAGGAAGAGCAAACCGCCGGCGCCCAGATGGCGCGTACCCATCATGAGCAACGGCGGCATGGTCTGCACGGCGAAGCGGATGGCGAGAAAGGTGGAGCCCCACAAGACGTAGATCGCCGCGAAGGCGAGCACGAGGGGAACCACTCCGGGATGAGGGCGCGCGCGTACGGTCACAGTGGCCTATTTATCGAACCGGAGTTGGGATCCGGCGCCGAACTCCTGCGCGGTGGTCTGGATGACTTTCACGAGCTGGTGGCCCCTGGTGGGAATCACGGGCAGTTGCCGCCCCCAGTAATAGAGCACGCGCGCATCGGAGTTCCAGGGCTGGGCGTAGCGCTGGGCGCTCGAGATCCAGAACGAGTTGGCCGGATTATCGAACCTGTCTTTCTGCAACGTGTACTCCACCGAAAAGGTCACGCCCTTGCGAAACTGGCTGATCATGGGCTCGCGCGTGACGGTCTCGTAATGCACGACCGGGCGGAATTCGGCGTCGCATCCCGATTCCGTGACCGCGCCTTCGATCCGGGTGGGAAAGTGCGTCGCCGGGTCGAGCGTGATGGTGGCTTTGATGGAGGCGGCGCAGTGTTCGGCGTACGACGCGGTCTTGGGCAGTGATTTATCCGGCAGCACGGCAATGGTGATGGCCGCGGCGGACTGTTGGGCCACGCGGCCGTTGCGGGTGCGGAGGAGCAGCATCACGTTGAAGGGCGTGCTGAGGGCGTCGTAGGCCTGGCAGCGCTGGTCCGGATCGGCGTTCTTGAGATAGGGCGCGCGCCCATCGCCCCAGGCGGTGACGGCATTGCAGCGGCGGCCGTCGCTGCGAATCACGGATTCGGAGGTCACGTTGGGAAAGTGCTGGAGCAGGCCACCCGCTTTGTCCACGAGGTCGCGGGTCTCCAGGATGGTCCAGTTCCACTGCTTTTCATTGGCCGCGTTCCTAGCGAACGCCGCCTGCGCCTTCGCCAGCAGCGCGGTTGCCGCCGCATCTTCCGCCGCCGGACAGATGGCCGCGAAAATTAACACGGAAAGAAGCAGGGACCACATTTTCATTGGTATCTACAGACTACTACGGGAAGAGCGTGCGGTACCCTTGAGCGGGAGGGTGCATGCACCTATTGAAGGTTCTGGCTGTGGGATTGCTGCTGGTGCTGGCAGCGAGCGCGGCGGACGTGGCGGGGGTCTGGAAGGGCTCGTTCGTAGTGACCACTCCGGATGGAAAGACCCAGGAGGATTCGGTCTACATGGTCCTGAAGCAGGAGGGCGCGAAGATCACAGGGACCGCCGGCCCGGTGGCCGAAGAGCAGATGGCGATTCAGAAGGGCAGCATCGAAGGCAACAAGATCGCAATCGAAGTCGCCGTGCCCAATGGCTCTTTCAAATTCGATTTGACGCTCGACGCCGACCATCTGAAGGGCGACGTAGTCGCGACGAATGGCACGGACTCGATGAAGGCGAAGATGGACGCTACGCGGGCGAAGTAGACGAGGCGCACGGCGCTCACGGCGCGGTTACTGCAAGGCCTTGCGCGCGCGCTCGAGCGTGACTCGCGCGGAGGGCAGGGTTTCGGCTGCACGCTGCAGATGCGGGATCGATTCGGCGCGGGTGGCGGGTTGCATCGCGAGGATCGAGCCGAGGATCAGATGGGCCTGCGCGTAGGAGGAATCCAGCCGCAGGGCTGCGCGCGTATTCGCCACCGCTTCCGGATCCCGCTGGAGTTTGTGCTGGGCGAAGGCGAGATTGCAGAGCATCATGGGAGTGGGTCCGGCGAGTTCGATGGCGCGCTGCAACTCCGTGGCTGCAGCGTCGAAGCGGTTCATGCGAATGTGTTGCACCGCGAGGTTGTTGTACGCATCGGCATAGTCGGGCGAAAGCCGGATGGCCTTCTCTAATTCCGCGGCGGCTTTTTCCTGATCGCCCGCCTCGCTGAGGCGCTGCGCCGCGGCCACGGCTTGAAAGGCCTTCGCCGTGGGCGGATGGCGCAACTGCTTCATGGAAATGGTGCCCGGCGCGGAACTGAGCGGTTTCGCGCCCGGCAATTCGACCCGCAGCGGTTCGCCGTAACCGGTGATGGTGACGAACTGCTCGTGGATAGGTT
>CAIRBY010001000.1 GCA_903876865.1 uncultured Acidobacteriia bacterium | reverse complement strand
TGCTGCAGGGCCTGGAGACCACCAGCAGCCACGCCGCCACTACGCTCAACATGCCGCCCGTGAATATCGCGAGCCTGCGCAAGGAGTGGCAGCAACTGAAGAGCGAACTGGCCACCATTCCTCCCCGCAGCGTGCCGGAACTGGGCCGCATCGAGGGCGTCTGGGAGCGTCTGCGAGCCACGGCGCAAGAACAGGACCGTAGCGTCTTCGTAGTCTCTTCACTGCTGGCCGTCTCCACCGTGGCCCACGTGCCAGCGAACGTGCTCTGGCTCTCCCGCGCGGCGCGCTCGGCGGTGAAGACCACCGGACGCGTGCTTGGCGATACGATCCTCGATCACTATATCGATGCGCTCACCGAAATTTCGCACACCGGATTCTTCGCCTACTGGTCGCGCGAGTTCCGACCGTACCTCAAAGGCGCCGCCGAGCAGTTCCGGCCAGACCACCGAACCCTCACCGAACGCCTGTTCTGAGACCGCGGCGGCTCCCGGCTTACCCGAAGCGCTAACTTAAGCCCTTCACCCTCCACCCGTCGCGATACTTTGTGCGGACGAAGGCGGTGGCTTCCTTGGAGTTCGTGAACTTCAGCTTCGCCGAGTTCCACAGTAGCGTTGTCTTCGGGAAACGTGTGGCGAGCGGCCCTAGCAGTACCGCTTCCGTCAACGGTCCCGAATAATCGAAGCTCGTGGACGTCTTGCCGTTGCCCATCACCGCTTCGGCGAACTCGTGGTAGTGGTTCACTGTCTCGAGCACCGGCATCTCGAAGCCGCGGAACTGAGCTTCCGGCAAAAGCACCGGTGCGCCGATATGCGGCAACAGCATCACGCCCTTGGTCCCGATGAAGATCGAGCCCTGCCCCGGCATCTTCACGCTGCCAATCAGCGCCTGCACCTCCGCCGGCGGACGCACGTCGCCGTCGTACCACGTCACCGGCAGCGTCTTGCCCTCCGTATACGGAGTCGCGGGGAACACGTAATGAATCGTCGAATCCAGCGCCCAATTCCCGTCCTTAGGCGCCACGCCTTCGCTGCGCACGGAGACCGGAGCGGTCAACCCCAGCGAACCAAATACCGGGTCCAGTATGTGGCACCCCATATCCCCAAACGTCGCCGTGCCGAAATCGATGCGCTTGCGCCAGTTCACCGGATGGTAAACATCCTTCACAAACGGGCGCGGCTGCGCGACGCCGATCCAGTGATCCCAATTCAGCGTCGCCGGAATCGGGTCCGCCACGCTCGGCAAGGGCGCCGAATCGCCCCACTTCTTTTCGCTCCAGGAGTGAACTTCCTTGACCTTGCCGATGGCGCCGCCGCGCACCAGTTGCACCGCCGTCCTATACTCTTTGGCCGAGTGAATCTGGATGCCCATCTGCGTCACCAGTTTCTTCTTTCTGGCGATCCCTTCCAGTTGGCGGACTTCGTAGATGCTGTGCGCCAGCGGCTTCTGGACATACGCCGGCAGCCCCAGTTGCATGGCGGACATCGCCTGCGGCGCGTGCATGTGATCGGGCGTGCCGACGCAGACCGCGTCCAGTCCACGATGCTCCTTCTTCAGCATCTCGCGCCAATCGGAGTAGATCTTGGCCTCT
>CAIRBY010000999.1 GCA_903876865.1 uncultured Acidobacteriia bacterium | reverse complement strand
CGTACCGGCCGTCGCTGCCCCATACGCCTCCAATAAATACCTTCAAGTCCGCCTGGACGAACAGACACATGCACTGACGGTGACGGACCGCCGCACACACCGCGAGTGGACGCAGAAGGCACTGGGCACGGAGTTCCGCGTGACCGCCGCGAAGGTGGAAGCGGCCGGTATGCGCCTGGAACTGCACGACAACAGCAACAATCTGGATCTGACGGCAACGCTGACACTGGCAAAGGACCGTCCGGAGTTCGAGCTAAAGCTGACGGGCAGCGGCGCGGTGAAGAATGCGGTGGCATATCCGCAGGGGTTCACCAGCGGCAAAGGAACGTGGCTGATCGTACCGATGAATGAGGGCATCCTCTACCCGGCGGACGATGCCAGCATTCCCAACCGCTCTCTGGTGACATATGGAGGGCACGGGATCTGCATGCCGTGGTTCGGAGTGACGGCGGCAGAGGGCGGCGCGGGCTACATGGCGATCCTGGGCACGCCGGACGATGCGCGGATCGAGATCACGCGGCGGGGCGCGCAGGAACTGTACATCCGTCCGCTATGGGAAGCTTCGCGGGGGCAGTTTGCCTACGAGCGCACGGCGCGGTATGTGTTCTTCACGCAAGGCGGCTACGTGGCGCAGGCAAAGCGGTATCGCGAGTATGCGAAGGCTGCCGGGCTATTCAAGACTCTGGCGGAGAAGCGGCGCGACAATCCGAACCTCGACAAGTTGATCGGCGCGGTGAACGTGTGGAACTGGGACATGAAGAGGGTGGACCTGGCGAAGGAGATGAAGTCGCTGGGTATGGAGCGCGTACTGTGGTCGAACGGCGGGGACGCGAAAGAGATCGACGCGCTCAACGAGCTGGGCTATCTGACGAGCCGCTACGACATCTATCAGGATGTATTTCCGCCGGAAGCGCCGAAGGGCATGAAGCACGCGGGGTGGCCGGAAGATCTGGTCTGGCTCGCAAACGGCGAGTGGATGAAGGGGTGGGCGCACTACCTGAAGAATGCCGACGGCACGCAGACGGTGTTTCAGGGCGGCGTGATCAATTCTCAGCGGGGATTGGAGCGGGCGAGGCAGGAGATTCCGTTGGACCTGAAAACGAAGGCGTACGGGTGCCGCTTCATCGACACGACGACGGCGTCGCCGTTTCGCGAAGATTACAATCCGGCCCATCCGCTGACCCGCAGCGAAGACCGGAAATACAAGATGCAATTGCTGGAGTATTGCTCGCGCGAGTTGAAACTGGTGACGGGGACGGAGACGGGGATCGACCCCTCGGTGCCCTACGCGGATTATTACGAGGGGATGATGAGCCTGGGTCCGTACCGGTTGCCGGACGCGGGGCGTGACATGCTGCTCTACAAGGCGCCGACGCCGGATTTCCTGAAGTTCCAGGTGGGTCACTTCTATCGCATTCCGCTGTGGGAACTGGTGTATCACGAGTGCGTGGTGGCTCAGTGGTATTGGGGCGATGCTTCGAACAAGGCTCCCGAAGTATGGGGGCAGCGCGACCTGCTCAATGCGCTGTATGCGACGCCTGCGATGTTCGTGTTCAACAAGGAGACATGGCAGAAGGACAAAGAGCGGTTCGTGGCGAGCTACAAGGCAACAGCTCCACTGGCGAGGCGACTGGGGTACGACGAGATGACCGCGCATGAATTTGTGTCGGCGGATCACGCGGTGCAGCGGACGCGGTGGAAGAACGGCACGGAGATCGTGGTGAACTTCGGGGCGGCGGCGTATAAACTGCCGGACGGGCGCACGGTCGCGGCGATGGGGACGCTGGTGAAGGCCAAATAGGAGGCGAGCGGCCGTCTACAGATCCAGCGCGATCACCTCGTGATCCAGAATCGACGGCAGCGTTACGGTGACGATGCCGGGAGCGTATTGCACAACCGGCGGAGTGGCGCCGACCAGGAGATGAACGGCCTTCGGTCTGGCAGCAACGCGGATCACCACCTTCTGCGGCGGGGTGGGGATGAACTCGCGGACGGGGCCTTTCATCATCATGGCGTTGGTGAGGTTGACCAGGTGCACGGTGAGCGAATCCTTCTGACGCCAGAGGGTGACATCGAGCGTGCCGGGGCCGGTTACGGTGACAGGGCGAGGCTCGTTGGCTGCCCAATCCACAGCGTTGCGGAGCAGTTTGCCGTGATCGGGAGAGAGCACTTCCCAGAAGGTGCGGTCGATATCCCAGGGGAAATAGACGATGCGGCTCTTGCCACTTTCGCGCAGAAACACTTCGGGAATATCGGTCTTTTCGACGCGCGGGTAGACCTCTTCCATGGGGAGGTCGGGGTAGCTCGGAATGAGAGTAAGCGGCGGGTTCGGATAGGCGGCG
>CAIRBY010000998.1 GCA_903876865.1 uncultured Acidobacteriia bacterium | reverse complement strand
GCCGGAGAGTTCCTTCGCCATAGCCAGGACTTCCGGGTCGCCCGTGCCAGAACGCTCACTCGCTTCCGGCATGGCGCCCAACACGACGACGGCGCCGCCGCCGCGCTGGAACTCGACGGCTTTTTGCAGCGTGGAGTGGCGAACGGCGCGCATGGCGGGCAGCACCAGGACGCGGTACTCCTCGCCTGCCACCGTGAGTTTCTTGTCCTCGACCTTCGCCCGCGCCAGAGACTCGAAATCCATGAAGTCGAAGTCGATGCCGTGTTCGTACAGGTAGCGTCCCAGCGCGAACGCCGTGTCAACGGCTTCCTTTCCGCTCATGCCCGCTTCCATGGACGCCACCGGGTAGACTACCGCGACATCAGCGCGATGGTGTCCCTGGCTGAGCAGGTAAGACATACGCTCCACGGTGTGCAGGAATTCGCCCATGTGCTGCCAATAGGGCATGCGGAATGTATTATCGGGAGGGGCCCATTCCCACCAGCCGCCGTGCGTGGAGTAGTACATTCCGTGCAGCGTCAGCAGGTTCTGCCCCTGCGCGAAGTTGCGCCAGGTGGCGTCCACTACCTGAGCGCTGGTCGTGCCCCAGCCGCTGCCGTAGTAGCCTTCCAGCCAGGTGCGTTCACGCTGGTAGAGATGCGTGATGGAGCTGGACACTTTGTTCTTGATGACGTCGGAGGCCAGGTTTGGCTGGTCGTTGCCCGGACCCGTCATCCAGCGCTGGGTGCGGAAGTAGTCGCCGAACTCGGTGACGTCGCGGCCGCGGCCGCCGTGATCGCAGCCGTAGAGCATGCCGCGGTCGTGATGCCATTCGTAGAGCGGGCGGAAGTAGTTCTCCTCTTCGAGCGCGACCATCACGTCCGAGTAGTCGAGACGGATCTTTGCGGCGCGCGGGCCGGCGTTTTCGAAGAGGGCGGCGAGTTCGGGCACCACGTCGTAACCCTTCCGGCGCTGGAATTCAGCGGCGAAGCGGGAATTCCACAGCCAGCCGCGGATGCCGAAGGAAAGCTCGTCGGAGAAGAAGAAGTTGAGCCCCTTGCCGCTCTCGCCGGGGTTGCGATCTTCAAAGCGCTGGAAGAACTTCTCGATCATCTGCTTGCCGCTGAGCGGGTGCATGGGGTCTAGCGACACCGGAACTTCCTTCGGATAGACAGCGACAATTCGCCATGCACCATCCGATGTGGCGTAACGCAACGTTCGCCCGGCGAGATAGGGGCGCATGTCAACGCCACTCCCTGGAACGATGCCTCCATTTGAGAATCGATACGCAGTGACGCTGAGGGCGCCGGCGGGCACTTCCCAGAAGCAGGCGGCGCAATCATAAGTCTCGCGCGCCAATGCCGCGCCGTGTACCTCCGGATGGTCCTTCAGAATCTCATCGATGTACCAGCCATTCCCCGCCCAGCCGAGCGTGTAATCGCTGAGGCTGGCCGCCATACCGCGGGTCCGTGCCTGTTTGAGGAACCACGTGAACAGGTCCCACCAACTCTCGGACATGAGCGGCGGATCGCTGGCATAAGTCAGTCCGTAGGAGCGGCCCCCCTTATCGCTGTGCGCGTAGTTCACCTGCAGCGCCGAGAGGCCTTTTCCAGCGACCTGATCGAGGTGCCAGGTGAGGCGTTCCTTGGTGAGCGGATCTCCCAGCCACCAATAGAAAGGCACTGCGCCGTAGCCCTGAGGCGGCGTGCGGAAGCCAGGCAGAACGTCGAGGGCCGTGGAACGGCTGGGATAGCCCGCGGGTGGGTCGGCCGCGAAGGCGATCGCGGCGAGAGCGAGCAGCGCGGTCTGGCGGAGGAGGGGTCTCATGACAGGTTCAGTCTCACTATCTACTTGCGAAGGAGGGGAATTCTCAGGTTGAAAGAATGCGGACGGGTGGGATCTTCATCGACCGCACCCAGCAAGACGGCAGGGTGGCCGTCGGGAGCGAAGAGAAGTTGCGGGCGTTCGAGCGAGTTCAATTTCTGCTGGTGCCCATCCGCCCAGGTGACTGCGGGAGTGGCAACGAGAGGGTGCGCGGAAAGTTTCCAGGCGAAACCGTCGGCGGACTCCCAGAGCGCGAGCGACTTGCCGGCGTGCGTGAAATCGCCCTTATTGTCCTTGACGATGGCGAGATAGCGCCCGGCGGCGTAATCGTACCAGGCGAACGGGTCTTCGGCGGGGAAGTCGACACCCGGAGTGATGAAAATGGGGCGCAGTTGTTTGGTGAAGGGGCCGGTGGGGGAGTCGGAGGTGGCGGTGAGGTGAACCACCGGGCCGCCGAAAGGCATGGGCCGCTGTTTGCCAACCGCCTTATAGATCATCACGTAGCCACCATCGGGGCGGCGCGCGACGGTTGGGTTGGAGGTCAGCAGCGCATCGGGCGCGTTGGCATCGGAACTCACGTCGAGGATGGGTTGATCGAAGCGCTGCCAGGGACCGGCGGGAGTGTCGGCCACGGCAACTCCGATGCGCTGGTTGTTGCGATGGGTCCAGTTGAGGTCGGGCATGGCAACGCCGTCGCCTGTGTTGCCCATGTAGTAGAGGTAATACCGGTCGCCGGCGCGAAGGATGGTGGGGTTGTGTGTGCAGAGTCCGTCCCAGAACTGTTTGCCGCGAGCAGGCAGGGCGACGGCCACGTGACGGAACGGGCCAGTTGGCGTGTCGCCCACGGCGTAGGCGATTTCGGAGTGCGTGACCCAGGCGTAGTGGCCAAGCTTACGAGGCCAGCGCGAGTAGTAGAGGTGGTACTTGCCATCGTCTCCACGGACCATCGTGCCGCACCAAATGTAGTAATCGGGATCGATCAGCTTGGCGGATTCCGGCACGGGTTGAATCATGGCGGCGAAATCCGGAACGACGGAGGTGCGCGGCGCTTCGTCCTCCCGGCGGTAATAGCGAACCCAGTCGAAGAGAGCTTCTTCGGGAAGCGCCGCGTCATCCACACTGGCGGTCTTGCCGAGGGATGAGGCGATGGAGGTGAGCCAGATGTGCTGGTCGAAGTGGGGGAGAGCGGAGATATCGAGGCTGTGAACCAGCGCTCCATCGAAGTAGAAGCGGACCTCACGCGAGGTGAACTCCGCGCCGTAGATGTGAAAATCGGCGGAGAGATCGGGACCGGTGACGCGCTTCACGCCGAAGGAGGAGTGCGGCTTGTAGGAATGCCAGTTGGCGGAGTAACTGGCGTGGTCCACGGAATCCTGCTCGCAGACATCGATCTCCTGGAAGCGATCTTCGAGACCGGCTTTGGGGCCATTCTGCATCAGCCAGAACGACGTGTGCCAGCCGCGGCCCTTCGGCATGCGAACGCGCGCTTCGTAATAGCCATAGCGGAAGGCCTGTTTGCTGATGAGCCCGCCGGCGGTGTAATCGAGACCGCCCGCTTTCTCCTTGCGGAGAGCCAGGTGGAGCATGCCGTCACGCACGGAGGCGTTGGCGGCGCGCTGCTCGCTCCACATGCGCGGTCCGGTGCGGAAGTTCCACTTTGCGGTATCGATGGCGGCGCCGTTGAAGTCGTCGGAGAAGGCGAGCTGCCAGCGACCGCTGGCCGGAGGCTGGGCCCACAGGACGGCCGGGAGTGTCAGTAGGGAGAAAAGAACGAGTCTCATGAAGTGCTTCTCTATGCTTTGCCGCGATGTTCGCGGCCGCGGATCAGGTTGCGGTCCATCTGCGCGGGGACGCCATCGAGTTCGAGTTCGATTACGCTAACGGGATCGTCCGGTGGAGTCACCGGCAGGTCGCTGAAGAGCAGTCGGTATTCATCCTGCTTGTACCGAAGTTGATCGCCGGAGACCAGGATGCGCGCGGAGAGTACCTTGTTTTTGATCCCGGGTATGGAGAGCACGGCGCCGTCCCAGTAGTGTACCTGAAGGTAGAGCGTATTGCCCCGCCGTGTGAAGCCGGCCATTTGTGCGTAGCCGACCTGGCAACGGTCGGTGCCGTAAATCGAGCGGCCATTACGTTCCAGCCAACTGCCCACCTGGTTGAGGATCTGGATCGAGCCTTCAGGGGCGGAGCCATCGCCGCGCGGCCCGATGTTCAGCAGGTAGTTGCCGCCGCCGCGCGAACACGAGACCAGATTGCGCACGATGGTGCGCGCGCTCTTCCATTCCTCGTCGGTGCGGCAGTAGCCCCAACTGTTGTTCAGCGTCATGCAGCTTTCCCAGGGGCGCGTTTCGGCGGTGATGGACTGCTCGGGAGTGCCGAAATCGCCCGGGAGCTTGTTGCGATTGTTGACGATAATATCCGGCTGGAGTTCGAAGACCATGCGGTTCATTCGTTCGGACTCCCAGCCCTTGGCGTCGAGGGGCGACGCGACGTCATACCAGAGGATATCGATCTTGCCGTAATTTGTGAGCAATTCGCGAAGCTGCCCGTGGATGTAGGCGACGAACCGCTGGCGGGCTGCTTCGTCCTTGGCGCAGCGCTCTCCATCCGGGTGGTGCCAATCCATCAGGGAATAGTAGAAGCCGACGCGCAGGCCTTCAGCGCGCGCGGCGTCGACATATTCGCGCACCAGGTCGCGGCCGCAGGCCTGTTTCGGAGCACAGTAATCGGTCAATTTGGAATCGAAGAGGCAGAAGCCCTCGTGGTGCTTGGTGGTGAGCACCATGTACTTCTGTCCGGCCCGTTTGGCGAGTTTTGCCCACTGCCGGGCAACGCCTGGTTGCGGCGTGAAGCGCCTGGCCAACTGCTCATATTCGGGGATCGGGATGGCCTCCTGTTCCAGCACCCATTCGCGGCGCTCCAGCACGCTGTAAAGGCCCCAATGGATAAACATCCCGAACTTCGCTTCGTGCCACCAGCGCATGCGCTGGGCGCGCGTGCTGTCGCCGGGCTGCGGCTGGGGAGATTGCGCCTGAGCGGTGAGCGCGGTGCCTGCGCCGACAGCGGATAACCAATGGCGTCGGGAGATCATTAGCACTTCCTTTCAGGATCGCGGCTCGCGCTTTCGCAGGCACGTGATCATCAGGTACGCCACCGGATGCAGGAAGCCCATCACGACGAAAACCGGAGCGTACGACCAGTACGTTACCGCGCGGCCCACCAGATTGGTGGAGACCATGCCACCGAAACCGGAACCGGCGGCTACCAGGCCGAAGACAGTGCCAACCACTGGCTTGGGGTAGAGGTCCACCACCAGCGTACTGAGCGAGATCTGCCAGGTGAGGTGGGCAAAGGCGGCGATACCCGCGATGCACACGGCCATCAGCGGAGTGGGCGCGGAATTGATGAGCGGGCTCAGCGGCAGCAGCACGGCAGCGATCCCCATCACCCAGAGGCGGCTGCGCACGGGGGTGAAGCCGCGCTTGATCAGGAGGCCGGAGAAGTAGCCGCCGAGGATACAGCCAAGGTCGGCGGCCAGATAGACGATCCACGCGATGCGGCCCACCTGTGGCAGCGTGAGGTGGCGGGCGTCCGAAAGATACTTGGGAAACCAGAAGAGGTAGAAGTACCAGACGGGATCGGTGATCATGCGGCCGATCATGAGCAGCCAGGTTTCGCGGCGGGTCAGGATGTAGCGCCAGCGCCCCTCGGGGGGCATTGCGTCGCTGGCGTCCGCGGTGCTCGTGGAATCGGAAGCGAGGAGCCTCTTTTCCTCTTCGGTGAGGCGCGGATGCTCTTCGGGGCGGCGGTAGAGCCACAGCCAGGGAATCACCCAGAGCAGCCCAAGCGACCCGGTAAACAGGAACACGGCGCGCCAGTGGAAGCGCGAGCCCAGGAACGCGATCAGCGGCGGCGCAAGGGTAGCACCGAGGGTAGCGCCGGCGGTGTAGATGCCGATGACCAGACCTCGCTCTTTGGGCGGAAACCACTCGGAGACTGCTTTAGGCGCGGCCGTGTAGTTGCCGGGCTCACCCACGCCGAGCAGGAAACGGAAGAAACCCAGGGATAGCAGGCCGCGGCTCAAAGACGTCGACATGTCGGCGATGGCCCACCAGACCACAAAGCAAGCCATGGAGACTCGCGTGCCCAGGTAGTCGGTGAGGCGGCCGGCGACGAGATAAGAGAGCGTGTAAGCGAGCAGGAAAGCCTGAACTACGTATGAGTACTGAAGGTCGGTAATGTGAAGGTCGTCTTGAATCGTGCGCGCCAGGATGGAGAGATTCTGGCGGTCCATGTAATTGATGACAGTAGAGAAGAAAAGTAGCCCGGTGATCCACCAGCGAAGGTTGGGGATCTTGCGGAAAGTCGCCGTTTTCGCGGATTCTGGCGCGTGCTTCAGAGCGGTAGTCACTGGTGCGCCTCCTGGAGCGGAACGGACAACAGGAAGGAGGGTGCGCGCGTATCGCCGGCCGTCCGGGCCGCCAGGAACAGCACTCTGGGACGTTGTTTTTCGAAGTACAGTTTTGGCATTTCGAGCCGTTCGAACGGTTGCGTCTCTCCGTCCTCCCAGGTGATGGCGAAGTCCTTGACCAGCGGATGGGGTGAGAACTTCCATGAGATGCCATCAGGCGATTCCATCAGCAGCAGCGACCGGCCGTGAGCAGTCAGGAACGGCGCATCGTGGTCCTTGACGATGGCGTAGTAGCGCCCGTCCTGAAACCACTCCAGATGATCGTCGATGTGGAAATCGAAATGATTGGAGGTTCGCATCAACTCCTGCTTGTTAACCATCGGCTTGCCCTGGCGGCGAAACGGACCCAGCGGGTTGCGGGCCGTTGCCGCGTAGTGGAATACGCCGCCTCCGAACCGGCCCGGACCAGGGGCCAGAGTCTTGTAGTACATCAGGAAGCCGCCCCCGCGGCGGTGGATGACGTTGGGCACGGCGATGATACCGGAGCCGGTCTCAGGCCCGGTATCGAGCAGCGGCTGGTCGAATCGCTTCCAGGGACCGCGTGGAGAATCTGCCACCGCCACGCCGATGCGCTGGCTGTTGCGCTGCACCCACCATGCTTCCTCGTTCATCCCGGGAGCCCGGTCGGGCCTCCAGGAAGAGTCCCCGTGATTGCCCGTGTAATAGAGGTAATAGCGGCCGCCGTCAGCGAGCAGGCAGGTGTTGTAGACCGAATGGCCATCCCAAAAGCCCGTGCCGCGGGCGCCCAGGACCACTCCCTGGAAATGGTAGGGACCCTCCGGACGGGTCGAGGTCGCCCAGGCAATCTCGGCATGTGTGGCCCAGGCGTCATATCCGAGTTCGACCGGCCACCGCGAATAGAGCAGGTGGCAGACTCCATCCGGCGTACGCACCATGGCCGGGTCCCAGAGGTGGAAGCCGGGTTCCCGGTACACGGCGGAACGCGGAAAGCGCTCCGGCAACAGACGCGCGAAGTCGAGGTCCCGGGTTGCGGCCTGCCCGGTGGCGAGCAATGCCGCCGCGCCCAGCCAGCGCCGCCGTGTCAGCGGAGTCATCGGGAGTAGCACCTGATTTCGAAAATGGCAGCGGGAGCGCCGTGAGTTTCCAGGACCTCCACACGCAGTTCGTTGGTGGAAACAGGAGTCCCCAGGCGGATGGAGTTTCGCGTCTGATGGTTGTCCGTGCACTCGTAGAGGAGCGCACCGGCGTGGTCGCGAACCCGGTAATGCCTGACGCAGAATGGCATGTCGCGTTCGGGATGGCCCATCAGGACGGATTCCATGGGGTGATCGAAATCCGTATCGAAGGCGAGTTCGATGCGCGCGACGGCCTGCGGTTCGCGCCAGCAAAGGGAGATCGACGGCGCGGGATCATCGGGCGCGGCTACCCAGGCGTTCGGTTGGAGAGCGGGGCGGGCGGTTCCGTTAGTCACATTGGCGCCGCAAAAGGCGCGCAGCGGGGGTTCTACACTCGCCGCGAAATTCCTGCCGCCGGGGCGCCGCGAGGGAAGCCAGAATTCAAAGGAATCGATACCACTGCCCTCGGGAGGCTCCTGGCGCGTCCCCTTGGCCACCGCTTTGTTCATGGATTGGGCGAGGCTGAGCACTCCGGTAACCCGGAGATCGCTCAGATGGACCGATACGTCCTCATTCTTCACGAGGCAGTACGCGAGGTACCGGGGCGAGTCGATCGAGATCTCGCCGGCGATGCGCACGGACTGCGTGCGCCCGGGAGATAACTCGATGCTCTGCCGGTGGAAGGTGATCTCTGGAGTGAAGTTCCCGGGACGGCAACTGCCGCGGATCTCGACTTCGAGCGTGGTTGGACGCTCCACATCCACCAGCACCGTCAGCGCCGGCGCCTTCCCCGCAAGCACGGGGAACAGCATCGCGCGGGAGACTTCGAGCGGCTGAATGTCGCTGCACGGCGGCAGCCCCTCGAGTTCGAAACAGCCCGACGTCCGCACCGTGGCAGTGCGTGCCAGGTCGTCGGGGTCGTTCAACGCAACACCCGGAATGTATTGGCCTGCCCGCAGGAGTTCGCGCTGGAGTTCGGCGATGGGTACGGCGCGCGGTGGGACGCCATGCCGCACACACAGAGCTGCGGCGATTCCGACCGCCTGTCCGTTGTGGGCGCAGGTGGCCATCACGCGTGTGGAACCAAAGGCTACATGCGACACGCTGATCAGCCGCCCGGTGAGAAACAGGTTGCCGACATTGCGGCTGTACATGGTGCGGTAGGGTATCTGGTAGACACCCTTGGAGTGCCATTGGGTACACGGAGAGAGGGGGCTATAGAGACCATCGGCTGGATGCAAGTCCATCGCCCAGCCGCCGAAACTGACGGCATCGGCGTGCTCGCGCTGTTCGACCAGATCGCGCTGCGTCAGGATATAGTCGCCTTCAAAGCGGCGGCTCTCGCGTTTACCTGGGATGGTGCCGACCCATTCCAGGGTCATGGTGTCCGCCTCGGGGAACTTGCCCGAGTTCTTGATGTAGTCCCAGACGCCGTAGGCGACCTTCCAGAGTTCCCACTTGATGGCCTCGGTCTCGTGCACCGTGTCCAGACGGCCACCGTATTCGAACCACCAGAAGCGGCAGCCGGAATCGGTCGCCTTGATGTCCCGATAGCGCGGAATTTGCGTAATGTCCTTCAGCGCAAATGAGGGAGCGGTGAATTTCACCGGCCGGCCCGTGTCCTTGGAATAGAAGTAGAGCGAGTGGCCGAGCAGTTCGCCATAGGCAGCTTCCGGGGCGAAGCCTTCTCCGAACTCGTCGCGGCTCTCCGCGCCCATGCGGAATGCGGCGCCGGCCAGGAAGCCGAGCACGCCATCGCCCGAGGCGTCGCAGAACAATGGCGCCTTGACCAGATAGGCGGTGCTGTTCTGGCTGCACCAGGCACGAACCGCGGAAATGAGACCAGTAGCGGCCATCTCGAGATCGTGCACCGCGGTGTTGAGCAGAAGTTGAATGTTGGGCTCTTCGACCACTTTCTCGAGCAGGATGGTGTCGAGGATCAGCGGGTTGCCCTCGGGATTGCGATGCAGGTTTTCGACCAGGATCTCGTCGATGACTCCGCCTTCGCGCGCCCAGCGGTTATTGTTCCCCATGTGCGAGGTCGCGCCGAGGGTCCAGAGCCGGACCTCGCTGGAGGCATTACCACCGAGCACGGGACGGTCCTGTATGAGGACGACGCGGATGCCGGCACGCGCGGCGGTGATGGCGGCACAGGTACCCGCGAGCCCCCCGCCGGCCACGACGAAGTCGGTTTCGAGAGTCGATTCCTTGGGGCGGCGCCCGGTGCATGGACCTGAGGTGATCATTTTTTTTGGACCGCGGGCTTCAGAATTACCGTAGTCCGCACGGTGTCACCCTCGGGGCGAAACACGTCGAACTTCACATCGTCCGGCAGCGGAGCGCGGGCGCCCGCGGCGCGCACCAGCCGCACGCAGTCCAGCCCGTTACCGGAGAAGGTAAAAGTCCCCAGGTCCAGCCACCGGTCGCCACTCTCCGTCAAGTCGAGACGGCGCACCGCCAACGTGCCATCGTAGATCACTTTGAGCGTGGCCGCGGGGTCACCCTGCGGATCGGCGACGGCCCGGTACCAGACTCGAACCAGGCTTCTCGAAATGGAGGGCTTCCAGATTGCGCCGTCGGCGGAGACGGAGAATCCGGCGGGGAGTTGCCGCACTTCCTGTATACCCTCCTCCTTGCCGACGCCCCTCTGCATCAGCTCCTTGAGCTCGTCCAGATGCGCCTGATACACGCCGCGCGGCGTGGTCTGGTACTTGCGGCACAGCGATGCAGCCATGCCGACGACCTCACCCATCATGGCCGTCGTGCGCTGCACGCGCACCGTGCCCAACGCAACGTGCGTCACGCTGACATTGCGGCCCGCCATGAACAGATTCTCCACGTTGCGCGAGTAGAAACAGCGATAGGGGATGGCGTAGGGTTGGTGTTTTTCCGATTGGTAGATCGAACGGAATGCGCCGTCAGGAAATTGTGTGGAGTTCTCCGGACTCGGGTAATGCAAATCGATACCCCAGGTTGCGGTCGCCGAGCCGTCCGGGTAGGGCACCTGATTGACGATGTCCTGCTCGCGGAGCACGACATCTCCCAGCAGGCGCCGCGACTCACGTTTGCCAGCGACGTAGGCGACCCAACTCAGGCGCTGCCGCTCGTAGGCGGCGCGACCCGCGGCGTGATTCTTCAGGAAACTCCAGTTGCCGTACAACGCGCGGTACGCGTAATCGCGGATGGCCTCCGCATCCGCAATCTGGTCCTGGTTCATGCCCAGTTCCCAGTCCCAATCGCCCTTGGTGGTGCGTTGGGCGGTACGCTCGTTGAACTCCACTGCCCAAGGACAATCAGGGAAAGTCGCAGGACGATCCGATTCTTCGGCGTACCACATGAACGTCGTACCCATTACTTGTTTGTCGGCTTTGCCGGGCGCCAAGGTCTCACCGGTTTCGTCCTTGCCTTCGCGGCCCACCCGGAAATCGGCGCCGGCGAGGGCGCCGATCGTGGCGTCGCCCGTGCAGTCGACGAAGAGAGCGCCGGAGAAGCGGAGGTCGCGCGCGGTGCGTACGTCACGCGCCACCACGGCGACAATCCGGCTGCCGGACTTTTCCACGCGAAGGGCGTGCAGATTGAGAAAGAGCTTGATATTCTTTTCCGCGGCTACGACGTATCTTTTCTTCTCATCCTCATAATAGGCGCCATCCCTGGCATTGCCGCCCACGCCGCCGGGGTCGAGTTCGTGTTCGATCGCCCCCAGCCCGGGGTTTGGGCCAACCAGAATGCTGCCGCCGGGGAACACGCGGATTTCCGAACTGCTGTTGCCGCCGAGTAGGGGCCTGTCCTGAATCAGAGCCACTTTGGAGCCCAGACGTGCCGCCGCCACGGCCGACGTAATCCCTGCCATTCCGCCGCCCACGACCACCAGATCGTAGTTGCCTGCATCTTCCGTGCGGCCCTGCATGGGGAGTTGCTTGCGACGGAACTCCGCCAGCGCGGAGCCCTCCGGCGGTCTCCAGTTCACGTCCGGCGAGAACACGATCGCATCGCAGCGGCCATCGAAGCCCGTAAGATCATGAAGTGCCAGGCGGACCTTCAATCCCGTCGTGCGCACGGTGCCGCCGTCCTGCCAGTGCCAGGCTTCCCCTTCCGCGCCAAATGTGGTCGCGAGCGGGGCGTCGTCCACCAGCAGTTGGAACTTTCCAGGAGCGCCCGGCACTTTCCAGCGGGCCACCCAATCGCGGGAACGAACCCAAATCCGGTAGCGTCCGGCGGTCGGAAGGGATATCTCGGTCCGCGCGTCGGCAACCGGCTTTCCCAGTCCGTGCGCCAGCAGAAATGGCGAGCCCATTTGATCCATGTACTGCTGATCGAGCGACCAGCCACCCAGGGCGGTGAAGGACTCGGCCTCCACCAGTACCTGTTGGGCGCCGAGATGGGTGCAGAAGAACAGGGCAATTGTAAGAATCGGCTTCATGGTCGGGCACTACTGCTTGGTATAAAAGCGGACATAGTCGTACTCGACGCGCCCCGGCAGTTTGGTGTCATCGACCGCGTCGGTCTTACCCAATTGGGATGCGATCGAGGTAAGCCAGATGTGAAGGCTACCCTGCGGGAGTTTGGAGATGTCGACGGTCTGCACCACCTGGCCGTCGAAGTAATATTTAACTTCCTGCGGCGTGTACTCGCAGCCGTAGATGTGGAAGTCGGAGAGAGGCGGAGTTGCCACGCGCTTACCACCATGACTGGTGTGCTGTCCCTGCCACTTGTGAGTGTTGACGCCGTAGCCGGTGAGGTCGATGGAGTCATTTTCGATGACGTCCAGTTCCAGTTCGGTGGCCGTGGTGCCGGTACCGCCGGATCCATCGTGGCCCATCATCCAGAACGAGGAATGCCACCCTTTGCCGGCCTGGATGCGGAAGCGTGTTTCGTAGTAGCCGTAGCGGAAGGATTGTTTGCTGATGACACCCGCGCCGGTGTATTCCTTGTCACCCGCCTTCTCTTTCTTGAGCGTGAGCGTCAGGAAGCCGCTAGAGATCGATACGTTCTCCGGTTTCTGCGTGCTCCAGTGCTTGGAATCGGTGCGGTAGCCCCATTTGGCGGTATCGAGCGTGGCGCCGCCGAACTCATCGGCCCAAGCCAGTTTGTAGCCGGCTGGTTGTTCGGCGCAAAGAACGCCCGCGGACAACGCGGCGAGCGCAGCAAAGAGAATGGGCCGAACCCCGGGGAAGATCTTAGCTAACGACATGGTCTTATCACTCCAACCCATCCATTCACACTTGTTGCGGGCGTACCGACGACGCCTTACTTTGACACAGGGCGAGCTGGCAGTCGACTGAGCTTAGGACTACCCCTTGGTAGTCTAAAAAGACTATTCGCCGCCAGACATCTGGTTCCATGGGTCAGGACACCGTAAGTTCCACGACATCTGCCAGTTCGCTGCGCGACGGCACAGGCAACTCCACGCGGGCGGCCCCCGCGCCAAAAGTGATCGGCAGCGCCAAGCCGGTACGCAGCAGCCGCGCGGACTTTGGCGCAGCGGGCATTTTGACGGAGAGAGCAGGCTCACGGAACGATGACGGCACGTGTACGTACCATCGGTTGCCTTTCACGGTAACCGGGAATTCACTGGCACCCGGCCAAGGTCCGGCTGCAGTGCCGAAGATGGCTTCACCGCTGTGTTTCATCCAACCGGCGAGTTGTTCCATCCCCTCCCAGAACGGCTTGGGCATGGCGCCGTCGGGGCGCGGACCAACGTTGATCAGCAGGTTGCCGTTCCAGGCGCGAACCTTGGCCAGTGTGCTGAGAAAGGAGTCGAGAGGCAGGTACCGCTCTTCGTTTTTGGCAACATATCCCCAGTTGGGTGAGTTCCAGATGCTGCACAATTCCCACCAGCCGGTTGGCTTTTCCTTGGGGAAGGCCCCCTCCGGCGTCAGAAAGTCCCCGGTATCGGAACCCATGCGGTTGTTGATGACGATCCCTGGCTGCAACGCGCGAATCTCGGCGGGAGTCATCACCACGTCGGCCATGTCGAACCACAGCAGGTCCACCTTGCCGTAGCGCGTCAGCAGTTCGCGGATCTGGCCGCGCTTGTAATCCCGGTAGGCCTGCTCGAATTCGGGGGGACGCACCGGTAGCGTCACCGTCTGGAAGCGCGTGTCGTAGTCCGGGACCTCGGGACGGCAGGCCAGTCCGGTGTTCTGCCAGCAGTGGGCGCTGCGGTAATTGAAAGACATGTACTGGCGGGCGTAGTACCAGTCTCCCGGCGAGTAGTAGAAGCCGACCTTGAGTCCGTGCTTACGGCAGGCCTCTACGTAGGGAGCCACCAGATCCCGCCCCCCAAGGTACTTGCGGGTATTGAAGTCCCCGTGCGCGCTTGGCCACAAGGCGAAGCCTTCGTGATGTTTGGTAGTGAGGACGGCGTAACGGAAGCCGGCCTTGGCAGCGGCCGCCATCATCCTGTCGGGATCCCAGTGCTCGGGCCGGAAGCGCTCGGCAAGTTGGAAGTATTCCTCCGGCGTGATCTTGACGCCACTTCCCATGCCATGCATCATGCCCCAGGAGATGTCGATATTTCCGTGCACGCTGGCAATGCCCCAGTGCATGAAGAGGCCGAGTCCGGCATTTGGGAACCACTGGGCTTCGGGATGAGTCGTATGGACAAGGACGTTCTTGCGTGACTCCAGGTCCTTGTTGATTGCGGCGGCATCCTGGGCGGATGACGCCGCGGAAGCCGCCAGGCCCGCGGTCAAGGCGATGCAGGCGTCGCGGCGCGAGAAACGCGGTGCGGACATAGGGGCTAACTCCAAATTCGGGGACTTGCCGGAGCGGCGAATCCGAACCGGAGGCGGGCACGCGCACATGGGCCGCGGCCCGCCTCCATCGGCTTAGTTAGAAAGACAGCTTCAATCCGAGTTGCACGTTTCGCGGCCCGCGGTCGGAGGTGATGCGGCCGAACAACGCGTTGGCATTCTGTCCGTTGGTGGCGGGCGAAAAACTGGTATTGGGGTAGCTCAGGTTGGTCCAGTTGATCGAGTTGAAGGCTTCGGCCCGGAATTGCAGGTTGGCGCGTTCCCCAAAGCGGGTGTTCTTCACCAGCGATGCATCCAGGCTCAAGATGCCGGGACCGCGCACATCGGGCAGCATCCGGCCCACGTTTCCATAAGTGTAGTCGGGAGGCTTGACGAATGCTGTCGGATCCAGCCACTGCAATTGGGTCGGGTTGCTCAGTTTGGCGCTCACACCGGTCGAATTCGGGCGGCTGGCCAGGAAGTTATTGGCGCCAGTCACCTGTAGAGGTTGTCCCTTCTGGATCGTGGTGATGCTGCCGATCTGCCAGCCGCCGATCACCTTGTTCACAATGCCGCTCGAACTGTGGAGCATCTTGCCCGGTCCGAAAGGCAACTCGTACAGTCCGCTGATCACCAACCGGCGCGGAACGTCGGTCGGATCGACCGACCGCTCCGCCCGGCGGTTGTATGCCCCATTCTGGTAGCCGACGATCCCAGTCTGCTCGCCGATGTAATTCAGCGGGCTGACCACGCTGTCGCTGATCAGCTTGCTCCCGGTAAAGGAAACCAGCATGGTGAGGCCGCTGGCGAAGCGCTTCTCGGCGTTGAGCAGCATGGCGTTGTACATGGAGTTGCCCAGATGCGGATTGCGCACGTTGATGCTCGTGTAGTAGGGGTAAGCCTTGAGAGACTGCGAACGCGTGATGGTGGCGCTGCTGCCCGGGATGGTGGCGGCATAGGGGTTCGGCACCGCATCCTGCAACGAGAGCCCCAGGCTCAGATACTGCATGCCCAACTGGTTCATGTCGTAACCGCCGGCTACCAGGTGCGTGCCGCGGTTGGCGGAGTAACTGCCTTCAAGCACGATGCCTCCCAGAATCTGATGCGAAACCGAGAGGTTCCATTGCTGGGAGTACGGCACCGATTGGTTCCCTTGGTCGTAATTGACGCCAGTGTTGATCAGGTAACTGGGCCCCAGCTTCGCGCCCAGCGGCTGTGTGGGTGCGAAGGGCAGGCCGTCCTTAAGATTGAACGCGGTGAAGGCGGTATTGTTTCCAGCCGGCGTGTAGCTGGTGCTGGTGTTGGCGAAGCCGGCCGTGTTGCCGAAGAACGAAACGTTGAAGACGTTGGCGAAGAACAGGGCATAGCCCCCGCGAATTACCGTCTTGCCCCCGCCAAACGGGTCGAAGCTGAAACCAATGCGCGGGGCGAAGTCGTGCTTCTCGGAGGCAAACGGCGAAAGCGGCGCCCCGTCCAATCCCGCGTAGGTCATCACTCCCAACAGGCCGGTGACAGGGTTCTTGGCGTACGGGTTGAAGTTGGAGAGCCCCTTGTTCATCTCGTGGGACGGTTCCTGGTAGTCGTAGCGCAGGCCGAGGTTGATGGTCAGGTGGCGGGATACTTTCCAGTCGTCCTGCAGGAACGCGCTGAGGGAATATCCGCGTTCGGATTCGCCCATATACGTCCCCACCGAAGCGGTGCTCACCGCTCCCAGCAGGAACTGGCTGAGTTGGGAACCGGTATTCGTGGGTATCTGGGGATTGTTGGTCAGACCGCCGGTGAATTGGAACTGTCCCGAGGGATAGCTCTTCTGCAAGTTGTCTCCCAGCATCCTGCGGAAATCAACACCCGCCTTCAGCGTGTGCGATCCGGCGATGTAGGAGATCGTATCCACGAACTGCGGGGTGGTGGAGCCGCGCTGGCCGTAAGTGCCCTGCGGATTCAGCCCGGCGATGCCGACCTCGAAGGCCGGGAAAACGTCCTGCGGCGTATTCGGCAGGCCCAGCTTTTGCGGCCAACTCCGATCCGCGGAGGTGACTTTAAAATTGAGGTAATTTCGCATCAGCACGGCCCGGAATTCGTTGACCAGGCGCGGCGTGAAAGTGTACGTGTCCGAGATCACCGCATTCTTGTTCTGCAGGTCGTCGGTTCGGCTTCCGCTCGCCTCCAGCGGAACGAAGTTGCTCGCGAGCGGATACGGATTGTGTTCGAAGAACATGAACCGCCCGAACAGCAGGTTCTTATCGGAGAAGCGGTGGTCGATCCGCACCGTGTACTGGTTCGAATCCGTCGCGTTGCGATTGATCTGGTAGAAGTTGTTGGTCTGGGCGAAGGCATTGATGGGCGTCGCGTTGGGCTGGGGAAGGATCTTCAGCGCCGCCTGCGCTACCGGGTCCAGCCGGTTCGTCGGAATTACGTTGTTGGCAAAAGGTGTGCGCACGTACCCGGAACCGCTGGGATTCGCCACGGTGGTGTTCGGATCGTAGATGACAATGGGGACTCCCGAGGAGTTCTTCAGGGCGGAAAAATCGCCCTGCCGCCAGGTGTCGATCGGCACCGTCGAGAAACTCGTGGCGCTGGTCCGGTACATGTACTGCTCGTAGTTGAAGAAGAAAAACGTCTTGTCCTTGCCGTTGTAGATCTTCGGAATCCGCACCGGGCCGCCCAATGAACCGCCGGGCTGGTTGTATTCGAACTGACCCTTGGTCAGCGCGAAGGTGTCGCGCGAATCGAGCGCGCTGTTGCGCATGAAGCTGTACAAGGAACCGTGAACCTGGTTGGTGCCCGCCTTGGTCACTACGTTCAACACGCCTCCCAGCGTGAAGCCGAACTCGGCGGACATGGTATTACTTTGGACCTTGAATTCCTGAATCGAGTCGGTTGCGGGATTGGCGTTGGCCTCGTTATAGTACGCCTGGTTGTTCGTGCCGCCGTCGATCTCCATCGCATTGACCGCGCTGGGACCGCCGTTGATGCTGATGAGACTTACCGAAAGGCCGCGGTCAAGGAAGCCCTCGCTGTTGCCTTGCGTCGATTTCACGGCCGGCGCGAGTTGCGCGAGAGCGAACGCGCTGCGTCCGTTCACCGGCAGGTCCATCACGCGGCGGTTCTCAATCACCTTGCCGATCGTGCCGGTGCTGGTGTCCACGAGTTCCGCCTGTCCGCTGACTTCCACCGACTCGCTCACGGCGCCAATCTCCAGCAGCAGATTGACCTGCGCATGTTGGTCTACCTGCAGGGTAATACCGGTGCGCACGGTCTTCTTGAAGCCAGCGCCTTCGGCAGCGATTGTGTAGGCCCCGACGGGAATCGCAGGAGTCGTGTAGAAACCCTCTTGGCTGCACTCAGCCTGGAAGGTGAAGTTGGTGCCAGTGTTGGTGATGGTCACCTTGGCGGATGGGACGGCGGCGCCGCTGGAATCGGTGACCGTCCCCAGAATCGTGCCGCGGCCCTGTTGGGCGGCGAGTGGCAGGCTGCAAAACAGCAGCAGAGCAAGAGCGATTTTCAACATGGAAACATAACCTCGAAACTTATTTACCGCTAAAGTTTCATTAACGATGTCACATCGCGGTAACGCTGTCGTCTGAGGTTTGGATTACAGAAACATAGTCTGAAAAGACTACCCGTGCGGTCAGTCTACGTGCACAAGGCCATTCTGAATCGCCAGCAAGACGGCCTGTGTGCGGTCAGCGACTCCCAGCTTGTCCAGTATCCGGCTGACATGGATGCGCACGGTATTCTCGGCAATGCCCAGTTTCTCGCCGATTTCCCGATTGCTCCGTCCTTTGGCCAGCAGGCGCAGCACATCCACTTCCCGGTCCGTCAATGCGGAACTGGGCACGCGCGCCGCCAACAGGGCGCCGATGGATGCCGGTACATAGCGGTGTCCGGCGCGTACGCTGAGCAGGGCCTTCACCAGTTCGTCGGCACCGGCGTCTTTCGTCAGATAGGCCAGCGCGCCGGAGGCGAGCGCCCGGTGCACGTCCTCGCTGCCCTCATAGTTGCTGAGCACCAGCACCCCGATCCCTGGAAGTTCACGGTGAATCAGGTCAATCGCTTCGAAGCCAGACAGGCCCGGGAGTCGCAGATCCATGATGACCACATCCGGAAGCAACTGTCTGCACAGGGCCAGCGCTTCGTCCCCCTTGTCCGTCTCGCCCACGATCTGCATATCTGGTCTCGCCTCGATCGTGGTGCGCAATGCGAGCCGGAAGAAGTATTGATCTTCCACGATCAGGATTCTTGTTTGTACGCTCATGTGTTCTTACTCCGCGGCAAAGGGACTTCCGCCTGGATTACGGTGCCTTCGCCGGGGCGGCTGTGGACCTCCAGTTGCCCGCCGACGCGCCGCGCGCGTTCCTGCATCACCGTCAGTCCGAAATGTCCCGCGCTCTCGGCGGATGGACCCGCCGGGAAGCCAGCGCCGTCATCTCGAATCGCGGCGCGGAGCCGGAGTTCCGTAAAGACAAGGTCCACATCCACGCGCGATGGACGTCCGTGTCGTACCGCGTTGGATATGGCCTCCTGGCAGATTCGCAGGAGATTGTGCTGCATCTCCACAGGCAGTTCGACGGCTTCACCCGTGACCGTCAATCGGCCCTCGATTCCGCGATTCTCCTTCATTCGAGCGAGTTCGCCTTCCAAGGCCGCAATCAGGCTCTCGCCCTCGGGGCGGCTATCCCGCAGATCCCAGATCACGCGCCGCGCTTCCGCCCTGTAGTGATGCACCATTTTGCGCGTCACCTCCAGAATCTCCGATGCCCGTTCCGGCTGCTCTCTCATGCGCGCCATAGCGGCCTCCAGTTGCAGCGAAATGGCCGAGAAACCGGCCACCAGCGTGTCGTGCCACTCGCGCCCGATGCGGTTGCGCTCTTCCAGAACGAGTGCGTAGCGGCCGCGCATCGCGTGAAGGCGCCAGCGGTAAACGCCGAACAACATGGAAGAAAAGAGCAGCGCCAGCGACATCACGAACCACCAGGTCTGGTGGAACCGCGGGCTCTGCTGGAAGGCCAGGGTTGCGGACGGGCTCCACTCCCCCAGAGGATCGCGGGCTTGAACCTCGAACATGTGGGGACCGGGTGGTAGCTGATTGTAGCGGGCACTGCGTTCACCGCCCGCATCCACCCAGTCGGGATCGTATTCCGAGAGACGATAACGGAATTTCAGCGCGCGAGGATTGGAGAAGCGAAGGCTGGTGAAGATGACCTCGATATTGCGAGCGCCTGCCTTAAAGGTCAGTTCCGGTGCGAGAGGCAGCGCGCCGGAATCGGTGTTGACCTCTTCAATAACGGCAGCGGGAGGCGGGAGGCTCCGAACCGCGGCTGCGCGGACCTGGACGAAGCCCTTGGCAGTTGGGAACCACAAGTTACCGGCCTTATCTCTGCCACCCGCGGGCTGCGAGAGACCATGGCATTCGATGGTCCGCATTCCATCATCCTGCCCGTGAACCACCACATCGAGCTTCTTTCGCTTGCCCGCAAGCACTTGTTCCAACGGCCCGGCAGTCAACTCCAGGATTCCTTTCGGAGAACTCACCCAGAACGATCCGTCCGCGGCCTCCACGATGCGGTACAACGGGTGGCCCGGCATACCGTTCCCCCGGTCGAGAACCACCGTGGCGCCCGGGGAGATGACGGCCGCACTACCCTCGGAAGTGGACACCCAGATCCGTTTCCGCGAATCCTCCAAGATCGACTCCACGCCGTCCGGGGGGACTCCCTGGATTCCGGCCCAGGTCGGCGATGCGAAATTCTGGAACTTCACCAAGCCCTTCGCAGTGCCCACCCAAACACTTCCCGCGGAGTCCTCCAGTAGTGCGGTGACCTCGGTCTCGGGTAGTAGCGGAGGGGGAACGGAGGCAGTGGGACGGCCCTCCGGGAAACGGAACACGCCATGATCCGCCGTCCCGACCCAGAGCGCGCCGCTGCGATCGAACAGTAGCGCGGAGACTCGCCGATAGGCGGCATTCATCTCGCTGCCGAAGTGCTGGTATTTCTTCCCATCGAACTGAAAGAGCCCTTCCCAGTTGCCGATCCACTGATGTCCGAGGCGGTCGAAGGCCAACGCGCGAACTGTGAAGTAGAGGGTTGGCAGGGGCGTAGGCTGGCTCTCCAGGGCGCCATTTCTCAGCCGGTACAGCCCGCCCCGCCAGGTCCCGAGCCAAAGATCTCCAGCGGGGTCGGCGGCAACCGTGGTGGCGAAACTGCCGGCCAACCCCTCGGGAGGTCCAAGGGGGACGAGTCGCCCGTCTTTCCACCGCCCCAGACCACCGCTCCGCATGCCAATCCACAGGTTTCCTTCGGCATCTTCCGCCAGCGTGCGGATGAAGTCCTCCGGCAAGCCGTCCCGCGATGTCCAGCGGTCCACCCCATTACCGGTCACTCGAATCAGCCCCTGGCCCCAAGTCCCGGCCCAGATGATGCCATCGCGATCCTCGATCAGGCTGACCACCGGTCCGGCCACGCCTGCGACCGGAACGGGACGCCTGTTTTGGTCAACATCCAAACGGAAAAGGCCCCGTGTGGTCCCGAGTAAGAGTCCTCCCTTGTTGCTGGCAAGGACGGTAAGGATATCGCCGAGTTCGCGGGAGTTGGCCAAGCGTTGCGAAATCGAGCCCCCGGAGGCGCGAAACAAGCCCGCGCTCGTGACTACCCACATCACACCCTTGTCGCCCGCGGCCAGGACGTTCCAGGATGTATCGAGAGGCGGGCCGAGTCCGGGTACCACCTGAAGCTTGCCGTTTTCCAGGCGAAACACGCCGTTGCGGGTGCTCAACCAGACGGAATCCGTGGAGTCCTGATGTACGTCGAAGACCGAACCGTCCGTCTGGTATTTACTGAGCACCTGGCCCTTGCGGAGTTCCACCAGCATCCCGTCGAAGGTGCCGAGCCAGAGACTGGAGTTCCGGGCGACGAGCGAAGCCGAGACCCAGCGCTTCGACAGGCGCAACGAAGGGTCCGCCGGCAAGGGCCGGAAGTTGAGGCCATCGAAACGCGCCAAGCCTTCATCGGTGCCTACCAGTAGATAGCCATCGGCATTTTGCGCAATTGCCGTCACGTAACTGTGGGGCAGCCCTTGCTCCACCTGCCAGTACTGCTTGTGATACTGCGAGACCCGGAGGCTCGGGTCAAGAGCTAGCGCAGAGCACGCCGACAATGCGGCGAATACGGCCAGTCGAAGACCTCCTCTGGAAATGGGCACGGGCAACCTCAAGTGCTACCACGATGGAAGCGATTCGGCAACAATCGTGCGCCTCGCGCGGCGAAATAGGAACGGGACAACGGTCGTAGTAGTCCATTAAGACTACAATCCGCTAGTCCAATCCGCAGACGGCAGTCGCCGCCAATCGTGTCATGGTTGGAGACGCATATGACTATCCGTCGAGACCGCCAGGGGAACAGGTCCGTCAACCTGCGGCCAAACATCTTCGCCGCCATCGCACTGGCAATTGCCGCCTGCCCGCACGGGCAAGCCCAACCACCCTCTCATGACGCGCTGTTGTTCACTTACTTCCGGGACAACGGGCAGGCAGGTGTCTATCTCGCCATGAGCCAGGACGGAATCCGATTCACTCCGCTCAACGGCGATAAGCCGATCTTCACGCCGCCCGCTTGGCCGGACCAGAACCTCACCCGCGATGCATCCATCCTCTACCGCAACGGATTGTACCGGATGGTGTGGACTTCGAACTGGAAGGGACGCGTCTTCGGTTATGCGGAGTCGGCGGACCTGGTGAAGTGGTCTGCGCCGAGGATGGTCGAGGCCTTCCCACCTTCGTTGAGCGAAGAGGATCAGCCGGAGAACGTCTGGGCGCCCGAAATTCACTGGGATCCCGCGGCCGGGAACTATTTCATCCTGTTCGCCGCCACCACCAGGCGGGAGCGGAGCGACGGCGATGGCAGCGACAACAAGGGCGACAACACGTCACCGTACGACAACCGGATCTACATCGTCAGAACTGCGGATGGCCGCACATTTTCCGATGCGCGGTTATTGTTCGACCAGGGATTCTCTTGCATCGACGCTGTGATGCATCTCGACGTGGACGGCAAGCGGTGGGTCATGGTCATCAAGGACTCACGCAACGCCGACCTCAAGGTGATGCCCGGACGGAATCTGAGAATCTCCTACGCCGGCTTGGATCTGGCCCGGCCCGAATTTACCCCGGTCTCCGATCCGATCGCGGGCGACAATGCTCCGATGTTCAGCGATGCGAAGCACGCGATGGCGGAAGGGCCGAGCCTGATCCGTTTTCAGGGCAAGTGGTGGCTTTACTGGGATGAGCCCGCCGGCAGCGGCATCAACCTCGCCACCTCACCCGATCTCAAGAACTGGACCCATCGCGTGGATTTGGCCATGCCCCCCGGCATCCACCATGGGACGGCGTTCTTTGCACCGCGCTCAGCGATTGGCTGGCTGCGGTGAGAAGGGCTTTCTTCACCTGATCGCATACTTCCTGGTCCGCTGGCTCATAAAGGGGAGAACCTCATTTGCCCCTGCGGTCAAAGACAGCCAGACCGAATAGTCTATTAGGACTATCCGAGCCTAGTCTAAACGTCAGTCGACAAGCCGGACCATTAGATCGATAAATGAGCATATATGTTTGTTCAGGACAGGTGTTACGATCGGTACGCTGCCGACGGAGGTGTCTGAATGCGCGCTGTAACCCGCTCGCTTGCTCCGGTCATCACACTACGCCGTGTGTTGCATCACCTGCGCTGGTGGAGAACCGGCCTGCTCTCCCCGCCATTGAGATGGCGAGCCAACTACAGAACCCTTGCCGCACTGGTCTTCGTCGCCGCACCGCTATCCGCGCAGTGGACCTATCCTGGCGTCGACCAGCAACTGAAGAAGGTCGACCAAGTCGCCGCCAAGGGCCCCTTCCAACCCGCATGGTCATCGCTCGAAAACAACCAGGCTCCTGAGTGGTTCCGCGACGCCAAGTTCGGGCTTTTCGTCCACTGGGGCCCCACCACGCTGACGGTATCCCAGGGCCTCGGCCACAAAGAGAGCATGGCTGCGTTTAATCCCAAGGGTTTCGATCCGGCCGTCTGGGCGGACCTCTTTCGCCGCACCGGCGCGAAGTTCGTCGTGCCGGTCGGCGAGCATCACGACGGCTATGCCATGTACAACGCCAGCTTCACCGACACCTCTTCCGTCAAGATGCTGCCGAAGCGCGATTTTCTCGCCGATCTGTCCGCCGCCATCCGCAAGCAGGGGATGATCTTCGGCACCTCCTCGCACTTCGAAGAGCACTTCTGGTACTTCGCCGATCCGCCGCTGAAGTCGCCGCCCCCGCCGCTGGTCGCCCGCACGACGCCCGATCCGCGCGCCATCCCGCCCTCTGAGGAGTTCCTGAAGCTGTGGCTGGCCCGCGTCACCGACATGGTCGACAAATATCACCCGCAGATGTTCTACTTCGACTGGCAGATCGAGCAACCCGCGTTCCAGCCCTATCTCCAGAAGTTCGCTGCCTACTACTACAACCGTGCCGCCGAATGGAAGCAGGGCGTGGTGCTGAATCGGAAGTACGAATCCTTCCCCGAGAATGCCGGCATTCTGGATATCTCCGTTTTCACGAAGCGCATGACCTGGGACCCGGCCAAAGTGGTTCACGCCCCCTGGCAGTACGACACCATGTCCACCAACAACTGGTTCTGGCGCGCGGACGTCAAGTTCCGCCCCGCTCCCGAACTGCTCGCTGAAATGGCCGACGTGGTCAGCAAGAACGGCTCTTACCTTCTCAACTTCACGCCCGATGGCGATGGGGTCTTTCCGGAGCAGACCCGCAACACCATGCTTGCCATGGGGCAGTGGCTTTCCGTCAATGGAGAGGCCATCTACGGCACGCGCCCGTGGACGGTCTTCGGCGAAGGGCCCACCACCGGCCTCGGTCCTGCGTTCGGAATGGTTACCGGATACACCGGGAAGGACATTCGCTTCACCACGAAAAAGAATACGTTGTACGCCATCGTGCTCGCGCCGCCGGCGGGGAACACGCTCACTATTCAATCGCTCGCCGCGGCCTCCCCGCTTATGAAGCGGGAGATCTCGTCAGTTTCGATTCTGGGCCACAAGGCCCGTACCGTTTGGAAACGCGCCGCGGATGGCCTCTCACTGGAACTGCCGGCGCAAACGTCATTGGAATACCCGTTAGTGGTCAAGGTTGACCAAAAGTAACCCAAATTGAAGGAGTCCACGTTGAAACTCGCACTCGCTCTACTCTTCGCGCTCAGTCTTCCGTTGTCTGCTCAGCTGGGCGGCGGCACGATTCTGGGCACCGTCACCGATTCAAGCGGCGCCCCCATGGCCAACGCCGATATCGTGATCAGCAACACTGCCACCGGCGTGCCCTTCCGGACGCAAACCAACCAGGAAGGCTTGTACACTTCGCCCTCGCTCACGATTGGCCCTTACAGTGTTACGGTGGAGGCGCAGGGCTTCAAGAAGTCCATCCGCAGCGGCATCAACCTCGCACTCGATCAAAAGGCCACGGTCAACTTCCGGATGGAGATCGGCGCGCTCACGCAGGCAATCGAAGTGGTGGCCGACGCTGGCCTGGTCGACACGAGCACCGCTACCTCTGGCAACGCTGTGGGAGAACGCGAGATCACCGAACTCCCGCTCAACGGGCGCAACGCGTTCTCCATGGCTACGCTCACGCCGGGCGTCGTCAACAACGCCAACCAAGTGAACGCCGGCTTCCTCTCGCGCGGCTATGAAGTAGCGGACATCTCCATCAACGGCGCGCGCGGCGGCCATAGCCAGTTCACCATCGATGGGGGCAACAACATGAACACCGTTCTCAACGAGGTGAATGCCAACCCCGCGGTGGATTCCATTGCCGAGTTCAAGGTCCAGTCGATCGTAATGTCCGCCGAATACGGCTTCACCCTCGGCGGCGTGGTCAACGTAGCTACCAAGGGTGGCGCCAACCTCCTGCACGGCTCGCTCTACGAATTCATGCGCAACAACGTGATGGATTCGCGCAACGCCTTCTCGCTCACCGTCCCCGTGCTGCGCTACAACCAGTTCGGTGGCAGCATCTCGGGCCCCATACGCATTCCCAAACTCTACAATGGCAAGGACCGCACCTTCTTCTTCTTCAACTACGAAGGCTTCCGCCAGGCCGGCCAGTCCACCAGTTTCAGCAGCGTACCAACCATGGAACAGCGCGCCGGCGATTTCAGCGGTCCAGGTAACTTCACCAGCACCGGCGTGCCTCTCATCATGTACGACCCAGACACCACCAAGGTCAACCCAGCCGGCTCCGGCTACGTGCGTACCCCCCTCCCCGGCAACATCATTCCCTCCAGCCGCTTCGACCCGGTGGCGGTGAATGTATTGAAGTTTATCGCTGCTCCCAATACCCCGCCGGTCAGCACGTTCACGCAGCAGAACAACTTCTATCAGGTGGCCCGAACTGGCACGCAGAGCGATCAGACCAGCACGCGCATCGATCAGCGTTTCAGCGACAAGAACCAGTTCTTTGCGCGCTACATGGTCTTCTACCACCATCCGAAACTGACCAGCGGCGTGCTCAACGTGCCGCAACTCTTCAACGGCCGCACCGACAATTATTGGACGCGCAACATCATGGCTTCGGACACCCACGCGTTCAGCCCGCGCCTGCTCAATGAATTCCGCCTGACCCTGGCGCGGCAGTACTTCACCTATGCCAACCCCTCGGCACTGCAGGACTGGCCCAGCAAGATCGGCATGCCGGCGAGTTTCCCGCAGTATGTCTTCCCGGCGTTCAACCTCGGCGTCCTTACCATCGGCAGCGGCAACACCTACAACTATCGAGCCGGGCTGACCTCACAGCTATTCGATGCCGTCACCATTATCAATGGGCGGCACACCGTTAAAGCCGGGGGCGAAATCCGCCACAACCAGGGCAATACCGGCAACTTCCTGCCTTGCGATTCGGGCAGTTGGAACCCCTCTTCCAGCCTCACCGGCAACCCCCAGTCCTCCGGCAACACCGGCAGCGCGCTGGCCACATTCGAACTCGGCTACATCTATTCCGGCGGCAGCATCAACTGTTTTTCCGGCGGCAATCAGACCATCAAGAACTACTCCGTGAGCCCCTTCGTGCAGGACAACTGGCGCGTCTCCCGCCGCCTCACGCTGAATCTGGGCCTGCGCTATGACTACCAGCAGCCCGCCTTCGAGTCCCACGGGCGCAGCTCGAATTTCTCGGTTACCACCATGAACTCGCAGACCGGACTCCCTGGCGCCATGCTCTACGGCAACGTCGATGGCGTCATGCCGGTGGTGCGGGACAAGCTCGATTTCAGCCCGCGCGTCGGCTTCGCCTGGGATGCCTTCGGCAACGGCCGCACCTCCATCCGCGGCGGCTACAGCATGTTCTATATGGCCGTCCCCAACTACGGGCCGAACTCTACCGGTTTCAGCTCCGGCAACACGCCGTTCAACGTGGCTAACGCCAACTATCCCGCCTGGAAGCTCTCCACGGGACCGTTCGTCAACCCGGAACTTCCCAAGACTCTCACTCTCGCCCTGGGATCGGCGCTCGGACCCAGCTACCAGATCGGCGGCGCGACCCTGGTCCCCACCGGACAGTACACGCCACGCTCGCAGCAATGGAGCCTGTCGATCCAGCGTCAACTCGGCCGCACCTGGCTGATGGAATTGCAGTACTCCGGTAACCACGCCACGCACCTTCAATCCAACGGCATCAACCTCAATCAGTTCGACCCGTCGAACTACACGAAGGGCCTGGCTCTCTCCGATCAGGTCGCCAACCCCTACGCCGGCAAGGTTCCCGGCAGCCTGGGCGCCTCCACCATCTCCGTGAAGCAACTCTACACCCCCTACCCGTACCTGGGCGCCATGACGCAGAGCATTTCGCAGGTCGGCAAATCGATCTACCACGCCGGCATCATCAGCGCCCAAAAGCGCATGCGCAGCGGCCTCTCGGTGCTCGCTTCCTACACCTATGCCAAAGGTATTGGGATCGGCACCTACACCAGCGTCGATTACGCCAGCGAAGTCTCCGACAAGTGCGGCGGGTGGCAGAATCCGTTGTACGATTTGAAGCCGGAGCGCTCCGTCTCCTGCCAGAACATCGCGCACCGCGTCGTGGGCAGCGCTGTGTGGGAACTGCCTATCGGCAAGGGCAAAGCGATCGACCCCGCCAACAAGTGGGTGCGCGGAGCGATCGCCGGATGGCAGCTGAACACCATCACCGCGATTCAGACCGGCACTCCGTTGTACGTCACCGGCGGCAACAATAACTTCGCCACCCGCCCCAGCACCATGGGCCAGTACGCCTACAAGTCCGACCACAACGCGCAACAGTGGTTCGACACCAGCATCTTCTACAACCCCCCGCTGTATGCCGCCGGGAACCTTGGCCGCACGCTCGGCAACGTCTTCAACCCCGGACTGTTCAATATGGACCTCTCCACCATGAAGAACTTCCGTGTCGGGGAACGAATGCGACTCCAAGTCCGCTTCGAGACCTTCAATACCCTCAACCACGTCAATCTCGGCAATCCGAATACGACGTTCTCGGCAGCCGCCACCAACAATACGGCGGGCCCGGGCGGCGGTAACACCAGCGCGCTCTTCGGACGCATCACCACCGCCCGCAATCCGCGCCAGTGCCAGGTCGCGCTGAAAATTAGCTTCTAGCGATGCTCAGGGCACTCTCATTTCTCCTCCTGATCGGGGTGGCCTCGGCCGCCCCGCAACCGGAGTGCTCCTGGGACCATCTTTCTCCGAGCCTCGGGCTGATATCTGACGTGCAGCCGTCGCGTACCGTGGATCTGCGACTCGCCAACCGCACTTTTGTCCGATGGCTTGGAGGTGTCGATGTTTGGAATGAAATTTGAATCTGCCGTTGCCGCTGTGTTTGCTGTTGTGCTGCCGGCGTTCGCGCAGACCCCTCTGGCCAAGGGGTTCAAGGATCCCCCGAACATCGCGCGGCCGCGGGTCTACTGGTATTGGCAGAACGGCAATATCACCAAAGACGGATTGACGAAGGATCTGGAGTGGATGCACCGCGCAGGCATTGGGGGAGTGGAGACCTTCGACGTAGTTCTTCAGACACCGATCGTGGTGAACCCGCGGCTGATCTACATGCAGCCCGGCTGGAAGGACGCGTTCCGCCATGCGATTCAACTGGCGGACAAGCTGGGGCTGGAAACGACGATCGGGGCCGCACCCGGATGGAGCCAGTCCGGCGGGCCTTGGGTAAAGCCCGCCGATGCAATGAAGAAGTTGGTGTGGACCGCCACGGCGGTGGAGGGCGGCAAGCGAGTTCAGGGCGCCCTGCCGATGCCTTCAGACGTCAACGGGCGGTTCCAGGATCAACCCCGCGCGGCTAGCGTCGGGGTGACGCTGGCGACACTGTACAAGGACCAGAGGGTAATTGCGTTTCGCATGCCAGCGGGCGAGAAGGCGCTGGCGCAGGCGCACCCGTCGGTGACATCGAGCCGGGGCAGTTTCACCTACGCCGGGCTGTCCGCTGGCGCCTATGCGAATCCGGTGGACCTGCCGGCGGAGGCGGGGAAGTCATCCTGGATTCAAATCGCCTTCGATACGCCGCAAACCGTGCGCGGTTTGACGATCGCCGCGCAGAACATAGGCGGAGCGAGTGGAGCCCCGCTGATCGAACTGCTGGAGGTTAGCCGCGACGGCGTGAATTTCACCAAGGTGATAGACCTCCACAATATCTGGTGGGTCTACCAGCGGACTGTCGGGTTTGCACCGGTGACGGGACGGTTCTTCCGGTACCGGATCATATCCCAGAGTTCAACCGCTGTCCGGCTCTGCCGCCTGCAACTTCATGCTGCGATGCCGGTGCACCGGTTCGAAGAGAAGGCCGGCTTCGCGATGGCTCGTGACTACTATGAGATCCCGACGCCGGAAGCGGACATGGCCAGCGTAGTTAAGAAAGCGGACGTACTGGACCTGACGGGCAAGATGGCGCCGGACGGGACCCTGGACTGGACGGCCCCCGCCGGCGACTGGATGGTACTGCGAATGGGCTATTCGCTGACCGGGGCGACCAATGCCCCGGCGCCTCCGGAAGCGACGGGATTCGAGGTGGACAAGCTGAACCTGGCCGCCACCAGGACGTTCATGAAAGATTACCTGAAGGCGTACGACGAAGCCTCCGGCGGAATGATGGGACAGCACGGCGTGAACAATATCGCGACCGATAGCTGGGAGGCGGGACTGCAGAACTGGACGGACGGCATCTTAGACGACTTTAAGCGGCTGCGCGGATACGATCCCACTCCCTGGCTGCCGGCCCTGGCCGGATGGGTGGTGCAATCGAGCGACGTGAGCGACCGTTTCCTCTGGGACTTCCGGCGCACCATCATGGACCTGGTGATCACGTCGAGCTTCGAGGGGATACGGGACAGCCTGCACGAGCGGGGCATCAAGTACGTGACCGAGGCCATGGGAGTCCCCCGGGCCATGGTTGCCGATTCGATGGAGATGAAGGCGCGGGCCGACTACCCGATGGGCGAGTACTGGCTGCCCTATGGGGACTACGTGAACCGGAACTACATCGCGGACCTTCGCGACACCGCGTCTGTGGCGCACATCTACGGCAAGAAGGTGGCTTCGGCGGAATCCATCACTTCGACCGGAATCCCATGGGCGTACGGACCGTGGGACGAGAAGGCGACCGCCGATCAGATTCTTCTGGGAGGCATCAACCAGATGACCTTGCACGTTTCGGTGCACCAGCCCAACGAGAATGCGCCGGGATTGGCGCTGGGCCCGTACGGGATGTGGTTCAACCGCCTGGAGACGTGGGCGGAGCAGGCGCGCGCCTGGACGGACTACATCGCGCGCAGCTGCTTCCTGCTGCAGCAGGGGCACGCCGTGATGGACGTGGCCTATTTCTACGGCGAAGAAGCTCCACCGACCAACATCAACGGTGCCCACGCGCCGGAGATCATCGACGGGTACAACTACGACTTCGTGAACCGGGAGGCGCTGGTCAAGGAGTTCTCGGTGGAAGGCGGAAGACTGGCGACGAAGTCCGGGATGAAGTACCGGATACTGTACCTGGGCGGCACGAGCAGCCGGATGACCCTGCCGGTGCTGGAGAAAGTGCGCGCCCTGGCGGTGGCGGGAGCGGTGGTGGTGGGGTTGCCGCCGGAGGAAACCCCCAGCCTCTCCGACGACCCCGCGAGGTGGAAGGCGGTGGCGCGGGAGATCTGGCCGGATAAAGCGCTGTTCCGCAAACTCGGCGAGGGGAAGGTCTACCAGACCGCGAACCTGAGCTACGTGCTGGGGGCGGAGCAGATACAGCCCGACTTCGCGTATGTCAAACCCTTTCCGGACGCGACGGTGAAGTTCTACCATCGCGTGGACGGCGACACCGACATCTATTTCGTCAACAACCGCAACGACAACGCGACCACGATCAGCGCTGATTTCCGGGTCACCGGAAAGGCCGCGGAGATCTGGATGGCGGACCGGGGCACCATGCGGCCGGCCACCTACCGCATCCATGACGGCGTCACAACCGTGCCACTGGCGCTGGAGCGGAGGGACGCCGTGTTTGTAGTATTCCGCGAACCGGCTGCGGCGACGGCGCGGACGGTGATCGCGCCGGCCCGTGGAAAGCTGGTGGACGTGGGCGGACCCTGGGAAGTGGAGTTCCAGCCGGGCCGCGGGGCTCCGAAATCGGCGACCTTCGCTGAACTGTCGGACTGGAGCAATCACGCCAATCCGGGTATCCGGTACTTCTCTGGCTCGGCAACCTATTCGAAGACGATCCAGATTCCGGAGACGGCGATGGCATTGAAGCCGCGCATCGAGCTGGACCTGGGGACGGTGCACGAAGTGGCCGAGGTGGCGGTCAACGGGAAGACGGCGGGGGTGGCGTGGAAGCCGCCCTACCGCGTGGACATTACCGACGCCGTGACGGCCGGAGCGAATACCCTTTCCATCAAGGTGGTCAACCTGTGGCCGAACCGGCTGATCGGCGACCAGCAGCCGGGAGCGGCGAAAGTCGCCTTCGCGCCGGACAGCAAGTACAAGGCGAACTCTCCCTTGATGCCATCCGGATTGATGGGCCCGGTAGTAGTGTATTCGCTGACTGAGATCAAGTGAAGGGGAGGGCACGACTCTCCCGTTCAGGGAAAAATGCAATGCGCCAACAAATAACCCGTCGCAGTTTCACAGGAGCGGCCGCCGCCCGGCGCAATTGCCAGATGGCGTTTAATCAGGCTCTGATGAAGATCCTCGTGACTCTCCTCTGGGCGGCAACCGCGTCCGCCCAGACGGAATGTTCCTGGGACAGGCTGGCAGGGCCGCTCGGCCTCAAGTCCGACGAGCGGTATCTGTACCTGCAACCCACACCCGATGCAGCGGTGAAGCTGACCGCCTGCACCCTGGCGGGTATTCGCCTCGGCATCACGGTGCAAAAGGGCTGGACGCTGAAGCGAGTCAACGGCATCGACGTGAAAGGGCCGGTGCGGCTGGACCGCCGTGTCAACGACGGCGTCGTTCAATTCCTCGCGTCACAACCCGCAAGCGCGGCGGCCACGCCCGATCCGAGCATCGTCGATGTGCCGGATATCCCGGCATTGCCGCGCGTCCTCCTCATCGGCGACTCCGTCTCCATGGGCTATACCCTGGCTGTCCGGGAGCGACTCAAGGACAAGGCCAACGTGCACCGCCCCGCCGCCAACTGCGGCAACAGCACGCTTGGACTCCGGGAATTGGACAAATGGCTCGGCGACGGGCACTGGGACGCCATCCACTTCAACTTCGGCCTTCACGACCTCGTCTACATCTTCGATGCTGGCGCCAACCAGGATGCCGACGGCAACTACGCCATCCCTGCCAACGGCCATCAGCGCACGCTGCTCGCCACCTACGAAGCCAATCTCCACGGCATCGTCGCGCGCCTCAGGCGCACTGGAGCCAGACTCATCTGGGCCAGCACCACGCCGGTCCCCGCCGACCTGCACTCTTACGTGAAAGGCGCGGAGGTCCCGTACAACGCCGTCGCCGCCCGCGTCATGCGCGAGGAGGGCGTCGAGACCGACGACCTCTGGACCTACGCGACGTCGATGCTCGATCGCATCCAAATCCCCGGCAATGTGCACTTCACCCCCGCGGGTTCCGATGTCCTCTCCATCGCGATCGCGCGCAGCATCGAGCGCGTAATGCAGGGTTATTCACTCCTCTACGAGGACACGTTCAGCGGCAACGCGGTCAACGAGGGCGACTGGAACTTCCGCCTCGGACGCCGCACCGGGGGCAACATCGATGGCATGAATCTGAAGGAGAATGTCACCGTCTCAGGCGGCGCCCTGCATGTCACCGCACGCCAGGAGACACTCGCCAGCAAGTTAGAAAACACAGGTGGCGGACTCATCAGCAAGCACCAATTCGGCTTCGGCTACTATGAAGCCCTTTCCCGCCCGTTCATGGAGGGGCGAGGCGTGCATTCCGCCTTTTGGCAGGCGGGTGGCGCCAAGCCCAATAACGACATTTTCGAAATCGACTCCTATGAGATCGATTCCAAACAGGCGCTCGGCTGCAACAACCTGTACCTGCACATCTCGCCTAAGAATCGCCCTGTGCCCTGGCCCAGTCGCGCCAATGTCCCACTGCAATTCCTCCCCGGCGGGTGGTTCCTCGATTCCTACGAGTACACGCCCGAAGGCGTCATCTTTTACGACAACGGCAAGGTCGTGAACCGAGCCGACTGGAAAGACCTTACCGCTCAACAGGCTGTCTGGCTCACCGCGCTCAACGGCGTGGGCAAGGTGGATGCCGACAAACTCCCCGGCGAAACCACCTTTCGCTACTTTCGCTACTACGCGAAAGATTACCCGGGCGTCAACCTCCTCCCCAACGGTAATTTCGAATACAACCAGGACCGGATCGATCCAGCGACGCCGATCGCGTGGCAGCAGCAGGGCACGGCGGGCGCTGCCCGCATCGTGGTTGGCGATGCCGCGCGCGACCGTTACAAACTCCGCCACGGGCTCGATACAGCCGCCACTTCGGCCACCACCACGCAAACCCTCGAGTTCCTCAACAACGGCGATTACGAGCTCACCGCCATGGTGCGCAGTTCCGGCGGGCAAGCCGTCGCCCGAATCCGCGCCTTCGCGTTCGGCGGACCCGAAGTCTCCGCCGACATTCCAGCCTCCCGCCAGTGGACCCGCATCTCGATCCCCCGCATTGCTGTCGCCAACCACGCCGTGACCCTCGCCATCGAGTCGGAATCGGCTGCCGGACAGTGGTTCGAAATCGACGACATCGAATTCCGCAAGCCCGGCCCGCCGCGCGCCAAAGAGCCCTTCACGATGATCGGCGACGCCCTGTGGACGCAGGGCCTCGCCGCACCCATCACCTTCACCGGCGACGAGAAGTTCTACTTCTTCGATCGCAGCGTGGGCCTCGGCGACGCCATCACCGTATCCTTCACCATGACGCCCACGGAGCGCGCCCTGATGTCGCCGATCGCGCGTATCCCCAAGACCGGCCGCTCCGGGTGGGCCGTCCAACTCACACCCGCGGGCGGCGTCATCTTCCGCATCGGCGGCGGCAGCGATCACCATGACATCCTTGCGCCCGACGCCTACTCGGCCGGCAAATCCGTGCGCATCACCTGCGTCTTCGATCACGGGACCGCGCGCATCTACGCCGGCGACCGCCTGCTCAAGACCGACACCGGAATCACGCAGGACACGCAGGATGTCACCGCGCCTGGCCGCCTCGGCGCCACCGGCGATACGTATCTCGCCGTCGGCGACGTGATCGCCACGAACGACGCGCCCGCGCCCAAGACACGAAACTTCACGGGCACGCTGCAGGGCGTTCGCATCTACAACCGCGCGCTAACCGAAGCGGAGATCTCCAAACTACAATGAACCGGCGAATCTTTTTATCCACTCTGGCCGCGGCCGCCACCTCCGCCCGCGCCGCCAACGAGGACGACCTCGATTTCTCGCAGCTCATCCAACCTGTCCCGCTCGACGCGAAATTCATCGACGAACGATACTACATCTGGTGCGGTGCGCCCATTCAGTCCGATGACGGCCGCTACCATCTCTTCTACTCGCGCTGGCCCCGCGAACTCGGCCACAACGCCTGGGTCACCCGCTCGGAAATTGCCCACGCGGTCAGCGATCGCCCGCTCGGCCCCTACCGCCATCGCGATGTCGCGCTGCCCGCGCGCAGTCCCGAATTCTGGGATGGCGCCTGCACCCACAACCCCAACATCATCCGCGTGGGCAAGCAGTATTGTCTCTTCTACATGGGCAACACCGGTGACGGCAAGCTCATGAAAGAACTCAACTACTCGCATCGCAATCACCAGCGCATCGGGGTGGCCATCGCCGACCGACCCGAAGGTCCCTGGCAGCGCTTCGATCATCCCGCGCTCGATGCCAATCCCGAGAAGGGCTCCTTCGATTCGCTCATGGTCAGTAACCCCGGCGCCGCCCCACGCCCCGAAGGCGGCGTACTCCTGGTCTACAAAGGCGTGATCGACGATGGCTCGCCGCACGGCGGCCGCGTCCGCTACGGCGTCGCTACCTCAAAGACCGCCGCCGGCCCCTACGTCCGCCATCCCGGCACGATCTTCGAGGCCAACGATGGCGGCAAGGAGTGGATGCTCGCCGAGGACCCCTACATCTGGCGCGGCAAGGATCGCTACTGGGCCATCACGCGCGATGTCGTCGGCCGCTTCAGTGGCTCCAACGGAGGCCTGGCCCTCTTCGAATCGCGCGACGGCTTTGATTGGCAGCCCGCCCGCCATCCCAAAGTGCTCGACAATTACTTCACCTGGGCTGACGGCACGCGCAGTGGAACTAAGGTCGAACGTCCCGCGCTACTCTTCGAAAAAGGAGTTCCCATCGCCCTGTTCGGCGCCGTAGATGCTCCGAAGAATGGAGTCCGAGACCATGCCTTCAACGTCCACATCCCGCTGCGCAAGTAGGACAGGCCTCCTGGCCTGTCCAAGTAGCTCTTGCGACGCTCCCGGCGCCCGAATGAGAACCTTCATTCTCTTCCTCACCTGCGCCATGACCGCCCACGCGGCCGTCACCATCGGCGAACGCGACGGCATCGTCAGCCTGCAAAACCCGCGCCTCGAAGTGCGTTACGACATCGCCCGCGGCACCTGGGCCGCCTACGAAGGAAGCCGCGCCATCATCGAGAACGCAGCCACCACCGTAAACGTCTTCAGCTCGACCTCTACCCGCGCCACCTGGCATGCGGAACCGCTCGCCGACGCGCTCGGCATGGGGCGCTCCGTGCTCTTCGAAACTGCCGTTCCCAACGGTCCCCGCCTCCTCCTGCGCATCTCGCTCTACAACGATCTCGGCATCATCGCCCTCACCACGGGAGTCGAAAACACCACAGGCGCGTCCCTCCAGGTTCTCTCCATGAGTCCGCTCGCCGGAGCCGCCGCCTTTCGAGGCTTCCCTCTGACGGCGCGCTACTCCACGCTCGATGGCAATGGAGGCGGCGCCAAAACCTTCGTCTCGCACGACTCCGCCGCGCGCACCAGCCGCAACAACATCCTCGCCACCTTCGGCAATCCCGGCGCCAACCGCTCCCTCGTCATCGGCGGCCTCACCTACGCCGAATTCGAAAAGAGCGCCGAACTCGCCCGCACCGCCGACCACCTCGCCATCCGCCTCTTCGCCGCCGACCCCATCGGCAAACGCGTGGACCCGGGAACGCGCTACCTCACCGACGATCGCTTCTACATCGACTTCCTCACGCCGAATCCCTTCGACGCTCTGGAAGCCTACGCTCACCGCGTGCGTCTCGCGCAGAACGTCGTCCTCCCTGTGTGCCGCTTCCCGATCCTCGACATGTGGTTCGCCCAGGTCGATCACTTCGGCGCCGGCATGGACCGCACCGCATACCACGCGTACAACGATTCGCTCGGCGCAGTCGAAGAGATGGAGGCCATCGCGCGCAGCGGTTTCCTGAAATACGCTCCCGTCGCCGTGCTGCTGGAACCCGACCTTTACGACGAGAACAACCAGCAGGGCTGGTGGGACGACGAGCATTGGCGCCGCGGCCCCGACGTCCGCGCGAAGAACGTCTGGAAGAACAATTCCAACGGCCAGTTCGTCGCGCCCTACGATACCGCCCGGCGTTGGGCCGGCGCCATACGCGCACTCGGCGGCATCCCCATGATCTACGTGCAGACCGGCTTCCGCTCGCAGGACTACGCCGAGCAGCACCCGGACCACATGGTCTTCAATCAGCCCAACGTGCCGCACACCAACGATCAGGGCGAGCAACTGTATCGCGACAAGGAAAAGAAGATCCCCCGCAAGCTCGGCTACGACTACACCGACCCCGGCTTCCTCGCCCACGTGCGCGACGTCTGGGAGAACCTGCGCCTCGCCGGCATACAGGGCGTCAAGTTCGACTACCCCGATTACCCCTTCACCGGCTGGCCCGTGCGCGGCGGGCTCGAAGATCCGTACGCCACTACCGCCATGCACTACCGCAATGTCTTCCGCCTCGCGCAAAACGGCCTCGGCCCCGAAGCCTTTCTCCACGAGCGCACGCTCGAGCGCGGCAGCGACATTACCCTCGGTCTCGTCACCTCACAGCGCACTGAAGGCGACACCGACGTCATCGACGAGAAGATGATCACGCGCGTGGGCCTGCGCTGGTACAAGAATCGCGTCATCATGAACTACGACATGGACGGCAAGAATCCCTTCCACGCCGTGCCCGCCAACCGCGATGGCGAGCGCGCTATGTGGACCATGGCCTACGTGGTCTCCGGCACCCTGATGGTGGTCCCCAGTTTCGGCCGCATGTCCGCCGATCAGATCCACGACCTCTCGCGCCTCTATCCCTATCACGCCGCCCGCCAGAGCGCGCGCCCCGTCGACGCATTCACCAGCCAGTACCCGCGCGTTTACGATCTCGCCATCGACCCCGCCTGGCACCAGGTCACCTTCTACAACAACGACACTACCCACCCAGCGGACATCGCCGCCGATCTCGCCGGTGACACCGCCTTCGGCGCGCTCGGCCTGGACGCCACGAAGCGCTACTACGTGTACGATTTCTGGAACGAGCGCCTGGCAGGCGTTGTCCCCGGCAACGCCCGCCTCGAACAGACGCTGCGACCCGGCGAAGCCCGCATGATGGCCGTCCACCAGGCGCTCGATCGCCCCCAGTGGATCTCCACCAACCGCCACCTCATGCAAGGCGCCGTCGATATGCTGGGCAGCGATTGGGACGCCGCGCGCCGTCAACTACACGGCGTCTCCGCCGTCGCGGGCGGCGAACCGTACAAAGTCATCATCGCCACCAACGGCTACCAGCCCACCGTCGCCATGGTGGATGACACCATCGAGCGCAGTCTCGCCCACTCCAACGTTGCCGCGGAAAGGCGCCCCGCTGCTGCGTCCATCCGCATTCTCCCCGGCAGCCCGGCGATGGCCGAACTCACGCTCACCCGCGCGGATTCCGGCCAGATTGCCTGGACCATCACCTTCGAGGTCGCCCGATGAAGAACACTCTCCTCCTGCTCGCGCTCGCCGCAAGCGCCGTCTTCGCCGCCACGCCACGCTCCACCACGTCGTTCGATTTCGACTGGCGCTTCGCCGCCGTCGATACCCCCGGAGCCGAGCGTCCCGAGTTCAACGATCAGCGCTGGCAGCCTGTTGACCTGCCCCACGATTTCTCTATCTACGGTCCTTTCGACGAGAAGGCGCTGGGCGGCATGCCTAACGGCTTCCGCCCGCTCGGCATCGGCTGGTATCGCAAGTCCTTCCCCACCCCGGCCAACCTCGAAGGCCGCCGCGTGTGGCTCGAATTCGAGGGCGTCTATCGCGCGCCCAAAGTCTGGGTCAATGGCACGCTCGTAGCCGAGAAGCTGAATGGCTATGCTGGCTTCGCCTGCGATATCACCGCGCACCTCAAGCCGTCCGGCGACAATATCATTGCCGTTCGCGCCGATAACTCCCGCCCCGATACGTCGCGCTGGTACACCGGTGGCGGCATCTACCGCCACGTCTGGATGGTCATCGCCGGCGACGTCCACGTCGCGCGCGACGGCACCTATGTCACCACCCCGAAGATCGAAGCCGCGCAATCCCTGGTGAGTGTGCGCACCGAATTGAAGAACGAGAGCGTCGCCCTCCGCTGGACCACGCTGGTCAGCGAAATCCTCGATCCCGATGGCAAGGCCGCCGCGACCGCCAAAGCCGTGGTCCCAATCCGGCCCGGCGAAACCTTCACCGTCCGCCAGCAGCTTGCGGTTCCCCGCCCCCGCCTCTGGAGCACCAAAACTCCCGCGCTCTACCGCATGATCTCCCGCGTCTCTACGGGCGGCACCGAGACCGATCGCTATGAGACGCCCTTCGGCATTCGCGAAATCCGCCTCACCACCGACGGGCTCTTCCTCAATGGCGCGCTTGAATTCGTCAAAGGCTTCGCCATCCACCACGACCTCGGCCCGCTCGGCGCCGCCGCCTTCGACCGCGCCATCGAGCAGCGCCTCAGATCCATGAAGAACATGGGCGTGAACGCTGTCCGCCTCGCCCACAACCCGCACGCGCCCGCCCTGCTCGACCTCTGCGACCGCCTCGGTCTGCTCGTCTTCGACGAAGCTTTCGATATCCGCAACGACCAGTTTTACGGCGTGAAGGGCGCCTTCCAGGAGAACTGGGCCGCCGACCTCGAATGGTTCCTTCGCCGCGACCGCAACCACCCCAGCGTCTTCATCTGGAGCGTCGGCAACGAGGGCGTCGATATTTTCCAGGCGCCCGACTACGGCGTCACTCAGTCCTCCGCCATGGCGGAACTCGTGCGACGCATCGAACCCTCGCGCCCCGTGACCCAGGCGCTCTACCCCATGCGCTGGAATGGTGTGCGCCCAGGCACCGCCAAGCAGTTTCCCAACTGGGAACAGGAACCGCCCCACCAGGTAGCCTTCTACATGGACGTCATGAGCGCCAATTACATGGAGCCGCACTTCGCTAAGGACCGCCTCGACTATCCGCAACTCCCCTACGTCTCCAGCGAGAGCAATCTCGGCGATAGCGGCCGCACTGCGTGGAAAAGCCTCGATCGCGAGCATGCCGTCGGCCTCTTCTACTGGGGCGGTATGGACTACCTCGGCGAAACCCACTTCTGGCCCGCCAAGGGCACCAGCGCCGGCTTCATCGATCGCACCGGTGCGCGCAACCCCTGGAGCTACGACCTCGAAACCTATTTTGGCCGCCGCCCCGTCGTCTCCATCGTCGTCGATCATGCCGATTCCACTCGCTTCATGGGCGCCGAAAAGCGCAAGGTTTCCATGAGCAACCTGGTCAGCCACTGGAATTTCAAGCCCGGCGAGATGCTCAAAGTCGAAACCTACACCAACGCCGAAGAGGTCGAACTGCTGCTCAACGGCCGCAGCCTCGGGGTGAAGAAGCGCGAAGGCGAACCCGGCCTCGGACCCCGCCTCGTCTGGGACGTGCCCTTCGCGCCCGGCACCCTGGTCGCCATCGGCCGCGACAAAGGCAAAGAGGTCGCGCGCCACCAACTCAAGACCGCCGGAGCCCCCGCGGCCCTCCGCCTCACACCCGATCTCGCCGCCTTACGCGCCGATGGGCAGGATCTCTCGCAGATCACCGCCGAGGTCGTCGACGCCTACGGCATCGTAGTCCCCGCCGCCACTCATCGCATCACCTTTACCGTCGCCGGACCCGCGACCAATGCCGGCGTCGACAACGGCGACATCCTCAGCAACGAACTCTTCCAGGCAAATGATCGCAGCGCCTGGCAGGGGCACGTCTACTTAGTGGTGCGCTCGCAGCGCCGCGCTGGCGAAATCAAAGTCACCGCCACTGCCCCTGGATTGCGCCCCGCGACACTGATCCTGCAATCGCGCCAACCGGAATAACCCTATGCTCAACCGCCTCACCTTCGCCGCTCTGATCGCCAGCACGCTCCTCTCCGCCGCTGAGCCCGTCCGCGTCTCCCTCAATGGCGACTGGAAATTCTCAGCAGACTACCAGGACTGGGGCGAGCGCTACAAGTGGTTTGACACAGCCTACGGCGATGGCGTCTGGGATCACGTCGCCGTCCCCCACAACTGGTCGCTCGATCCGCGATCCCCCGCCTACATCGGTGCGGGGTGGTATCGCCGGCGCTTTGACGCGCCCGCCGCCACGCGCGGGCAGCACGTCCGCCTCGCCTTCGAAATGGTCTCCGCCCGCGCCCGCGT